>JBJMLJ010000411.1:0-6053 GCA_045805365.1 Thermoleophilaceae bacterium | reverse complement strand
CATGACCGCTCCCACGGTTGACCTGGGAGTGGACCCCCGCCGCACCCGGCCCCCGAGCCCAATCGTGCTCGCGGGTGTGGTGGTCGGCGGCCTCGCTGCGGCGGGCTGCTCCGTCCTGCTGGCCCTGAACAGCGGTCACGTGGCGGAGCCCGGCCTCCAGGCCGCGCTGCTCGACTGGATAACGCTTCCGTACATCGTGGCGGGCGCGATCGCCTGGTCGCGCCGGCCCCAGAGTCGCCTGGGTCCGCTGATGGTGCTGGCCGGATACGCGATGTTCCTCTCGAGCCTGCAATGGGCCGAGGCGGGCGCCCTCTACACGCTGGGCGTCGCGTTCGACCTCCTGCCGGCGGTGCTCTTCCTGCACGTCTTCCTGGCGTTCCCGAGCGGGCGGCTCGAGCGCCGGCCGGAGCGACTGCTGGTCGCGACCGGCTACTTCGCGGCGGTCGGCCTCCAGCTGGTCAAGATGCTGCTGGGCGCGGCGGGGACGAAGAACGTGCTTGCGATCGTCGCCGAGACGGGCGCGGCCAACACCGTGGAGGACGTCCAGCTGGTGACCCTGAGCGCCATCGCCCTCGCCGGCATCGTTTTCCTGGCGGCGCGCCGGCGCGAGGCGGGCCGTCACCTGCGCCGCCGGGTCGACCTGATCGTCGATTCGTTCGCGCTCGGGCTGCTGATGATCGCCGCCCTGCTTCTGGCCGGGGCCTTCGAGCTGCCCGCCTTCGAGACGATCAGGCGGATCAGCTTCGGCGTCATCGGGTTCGCCCCGGTGGTCTTCCTGACCGGGCTCCTCGGCGCTCGCCTGTCGCGGTCGGCCGTCGGCGAGCTGCTCGTTGGGCTGCGGCCGGATCCCGCGCCCGGCGATCTTCGCGACGCGATCGCCCGCGCCCTTCGCGACCCATCGCTGACGCTGGCCTTCTGGCTGCCCGAGTACCGGACCTGGGCCGACATCGAGGGACGTGCGATCCAGCATCCCGATCAGAACGGGAGTCGGGCGATGACCCTGATCGAGCGCGACGGCCGGCAGGTCGCCGCGCTGCTCCACGACCCGGCGCTCGAGGAGGAGCCCGAGCTCCTGGACGCCGTGACCGCGGCGGCCGGCATCGCGCTTGAGAACGGCCGCCTCCACGCCGAGCTGAGGGCTCGCCTGGCCGAGCTCAGAGGCTCGCGCGAGCGGGTGATCGAGGCCGGGCAGAGGGAGCGGGAGCGACTCGAGCGCAACCTCCACGACGGGGCGCAGCAGCGCCTGATCGCCCTCTCGCTGGAGCTGGGGCGGCTGCAGGTGCGCCTGGACGGCGATCCCGACGCGCTGGAGCGCCTCGAGCGGGCCAGGCGCGAGGTGGCGCTTTCGCTCGGCGAGCTTCGCGACGTGGCGCGGGGCATCCACCCGGCGGTCGTGAGCGGGCACGGGCTCGAGGTGGCGCTCGAGTCGCTTGCGGCCCGTGCCGCCGTGCCGGTCGAGTTGAGCGTGGAGCTCCCCGGACGAATGCAGGAGCGGCTCGAGGTCGCCGCCTATTACGTCGTCTCGGAGAGCCTGACCAACGTCGGCAAGCACGCCGAGGCGAGCCGCGCGACGGTCGACGTCAGCCGGGTGAACGGCGACATGGTGGTGGAGGTCGTCGACGACGGGGTCGGCGGCGCCGATACGGAGCACGGGACCGGCCTTCGCGGCCTTGCGGACCGGGTCGAGGCGCTCGGCGGCCGGCTGCGCGTCTGGACTCCGCGCGGACGCGGCACGCGTGTCAGGGCGGAGCTGCCGTGCGTGTAGCGATCGCGGAGGACAGCGTCCTGCTTCGCGAGGGCCTGGCGCGGCTGCTCGACGATGCGGGCTTCGACGTGATCGCCCAGTGCGAGACGGCGGACGAGCTGCTGCTGAAGGCGAACAGCTACCCGCTGGACGTCGCGATCGTCGACATCCGCCTACCGCCGACGCACAAGGACGAGGGGCTGATGGCGGCGCTCGAGATCCGGGCGCGCCACCCCTCGATCGGGGTCTTCGTGCTCTCGCAGTACGTCGAGCTGGGCCTCGCGATGAAGCTCCTCGCCGACTCCGCGGAGGGCGTCGGCTATCTGCTCAAGGACCGCATAAGCGACGTGGAGAACTTCGTCTCCGCCGTCGAGCGGGTCGGGCACGGCGGGTCCGCCGTCGACCCGATCATCGTCTCGACGCTGCTCTCGCGGCGGCGCAGCGACGACCCGCTCGCCGAGCTCACTCCGCGCGAGCGAGAGGTCCTCGAGCTGATGGCCACCGGCAGCTCGAACCAGGGCATCGCGGACAGTCTGGTGATCAGCCTGCGCGCGGTCGAGAAGTACGTCTCGACCATCTTCCGGAAGTTGGGGCTGCCCTCCACCGGAAGCGAGTCGCGACGCGTGCTCGCGGTGCTGATGTTCCTCCGCGCCTGAGCGGAAGACACCAGAAACCCGACCCCCCAAAGCCGTGCGTGCCCCCTTTCGGGTGGCGCCCGGGACGCGAGACGCTGGCGAACCGTGAAAACCAGGATCATCCAAGACGAGCCAGATAGCGGCAACGGTCACCGGGCCGGGGACGGCAACAGCAAGCGCGGAGGGGCGAAGGGCATCTCGTCACGCGCCGCTCGCTGGAGCGCCAACCACCGGAAGGCGGCGATCTGGGGCTGGCTCGCCTTCGTTGTGCTCGCCTTCATGATCGGAAGGGTGGTCGCGCCGAACCAGATCCACGGCGCCGATCAGTTCTCCGGCGAGGCGGGGCGCGCCGAGCACACCCTCTACAAGGCGGATCTGAGGCCCAACGACGAGCACGTCCTGATCCAGAGCAAGACGCTCACGACCACGGATCCCGAGTTCCGGGACGCGGTCGACCAGGTGACCGCCCACCTCTTCTTCACAAAGGACGTAAAGAACGTCGTCTCACCGCTCAGCGGCGATGCCCCGGTCTCCGACGACGGCCACTCGGTCCTCGTCGACTTCCAGCTCACCGGGGACGACCTCCAGGCCCAGGACCGCGTCGACCCCTCCAAGAACGCCATCAACGCGGTTAAGGCCAAGCACCCGGGGCTGGTCATCGACCAGTTCGGCACCGTCAGCACCAACAAGGAGCTCAACAACGTCTTCTCGTCCGACCTCGGCAAGGCGGAGGGGCTGTCCTTCCCGATCACCCTGCTGATCCTGATCCTCGCCTTCGGCTCGCTGGTGGCGGCGCTCGTCCCGCTGTTGATCGGGATCACGACGGTGATGGCGACGCTCGGACTGGTCAACCTGCCCAGCCAGCTCGCGCCTCTGGACAGCAACATCTCGTCGGTGATCGTGCTCATCGGCCTGGCGGTTTCCGTGGACTACTCGCTCTTCTATCTGCGGCGGGAGCGAGAGGAGCGGGCGGCGGGGCGGAGCGCGCGTTCGGCGCTCGAAGTGGCCGCCGCCACCTCCGGCCGCGCCGTGCTGATCTCCGGCCTGACGGTAATGGCCGCGATGTCGGGGATGTTCCTCAGCGGCGACAAGACCTTCATCTCGTTCGCCGAGGGAACGATGCTGGTCGTAGCGATTGCGATCGCCTCTTCCCTCACCGTGCTGCCCGCAGTCCTGGCCTGGCTCGGAGATCGCATCGAGAAGGGTCGGATCCCGTTCCTGGGGAATCGCCGGAAGACCGGCCCGTCGCGCTTCTGGACCTGGCTGGTCGACCGGGTCATGCGGAGACCCTGGCTCTCGATCATCGTGGCCGGCGGCGCGCTGCTGGCCCTCGCCGTCCCGGCCCTTTCGATGAACATCGTGCAGACGAGCGCCGATGACCTCCCGCAGAACCTCTCGATCATCAAGACCTACAACCGGCTCAAGGTCGCGTTCCCCAAGGAGGCGGTGTCGGTGGACGTCGCCGTCAAGGCTCAGGACGTCCGCCACGGCTCCGCGGCGAGCGCCATCGCTTCGCTCGTCAGCGAGGCGCAGCAGAACAGGAACGTCCTCCAAGGGACCGAGGTGACCTACAGCAAGAACAACAAGGTCGCCCTGGTCTCCATTCCGACGCGCGGCAACGGCAACGACAGTCGGTCCACCGATGCGCTCAACGACATCCGCCACCGGGTCATACCCGACACGATCGGCCACGTCGACGGCGCCAGCGCCCTGGTGAGCGGCGACGCTGCCGGCTCGAAGGACTTCCGGGATCTGCTCCAGCAGCGGCTCCCGCTGATCTTCGCCTTCGTGTTCGCACTCGCCTTCCTGCTGATGCTCTTCACCTTCCGCTCGATCGTGATACCGATCAAGGCGATCCTTCTCAACCTGCTCTCGGTTGGCGCGGCCTACGGAGTGCTCGTACTCGTCTTCCAGGACGGGCACGGGGAGGGCGCGTTGAGCTTCAACTCGAACGGCGGTGTGACCTCATGGCTGCCGCTCTTCCTGTTCGTGATCCTGTTCGGGCTGTCGATGGACTACCACGTCTTCATCCTGTCCCGCGTGCGCGAGGCCTACCTCGGTGGAATGACCACGAGGGAGGCGGTTCGCCACGGGATCTCGACCACGGCCGGGACGGTGACCAGCGCCGCCATCGTCATGGTCTTCGTGTTCGGCGTCTTCATGACCCTGAGCTTCCTCGACTTCAAGGAGATGGGACTCGGGCTGGCGGTGGCGGTGCTGATCGACGCGACGATCGTCCGCGGCGTGCTGCTGCCGGCGTCGATGAGCGTGCTCGGCGACTGGAACTGGTACCTGCCGAAGTGGCTCGAGTGGATCCCGCACGTGGGGACCGAGGGCGAGACCGTTCCGCCGGTTGAGCCGCAGCCGGTCGGCGAGGCTCCGGAGCCGGCTGGGGTTCCCGGCTAGCCCCAGCCGTCCACGAACAGGTCGAGCTGGAGCTCGCCCTCGGAGTAGCTGTATGCCGAGAGGTCTTCGACGCCCTCTTCCCGCAGCACCTCGTCGTCGATGTAGAAGTTGCCGGTCGCCTCGCGGCTGGGGCGGGTGAGGATGGCGTGGGCGGCGTCGGCGAGGATCTCGGGGCGGCGGGAGCGCTTCATCGCCTCGTTGCCGCCCAGCAGGTTCTGAACCGCTGCCGTCGCGATGATCGTCCGCGGCCACAGGGCGTTCACGGCGATCCTGTCGTCGCGGAACTCCTCGGCCATGCCCAGCACGCACATGCTCATGCCGTACTTGGCGATCGTGTAGCCGAGGTGGTTTCGGAACCACATGGGGTTCATGTCGAGGGGAGGGGAGAGGGTGAGGATGTGCGGGTTCTCGGCCTGCTTCAGATGGGGCACGCAGGCCTTGCTCACGACGAAGGTCCCGCGCGTGTTGATGTCCTGCATCAGGTCGTAGCGCTTGATCTCGAGCGCCTCGGTGCCGGCGATGTTGATCGCGCTTGCGTTGTTCACGCAGACGTCGATGCCGCCGAACCGATCGACGGCCTGGGCCACCGCGTGCTCGACCGCCTCCTCGTCGCGGATGTCGCCGGCGACGGGGAGAGCGGTACCGCCGGCCTCCTCGATCTGCGAGGCGGCCGTGTGGATGGTGCCCTCGAGCTTCGGGTGCGGCTCGGTGGTCTTGGCGATCAGCGCGACGTTGGCGCCGTCGCGCGCCGCCCGCAGGGCGATCGCGAGACCGATCCCGCGGCTGCCGCCGCTCATGAAGATCGTCTTGTTGGCGAGCGTCGTCACGGCCGGAGGGGGTAGCGTTGCACGATGCGCCGTCTGCTCGTGATCTGCGCCCTGGTCGCCGTCGGCCTCGCCGGCACGGCGCTCGCGCGGCGACCCGCCACGGACGCGGAGCGGAGTGCCATGGCGAGCGCCATCGGCTTCCCGCCGGCGTGCGTCACCGCGTTCGTCTCGACGGTGGACGGGAACTGGGGCAAGGTGGCCCCGACGAACGCGTCGGGCTGCCCGATGGCCGACGGCTTCTCGGTGGTACACGACAAGGCCGGCACCTGGTCCCAGGTGTGGGCGGGCAGCGACTACGGCGCCTGCCCGATCGACGCCGTTCCGACCCGCGTCGCCCGCGACCTGCGCGCCTGCCGCAAGGCGCGCGCGTACATCCTCTGCCTACCGCGCGGCACCAGCTTCCGCAAGCCGCGGGCGCACCCGAGGCGCTGCACGACGCTT
>JBJMLJ010000410.1:0-4500 GCA_045805365.1 Thermoleophilaceae bacterium | reverse complement strand
GGTTCACGCGAGTCCGCGGGCGATGGTAGTCGCGTCTGTAGCTTTCGCCCGAGTGACGTCGATCGACTGGATCATCGTCGGGTTCACGATCCTGATGGCCGCCTGGGGCTACGTCCAGGGGCTGATCGTCGGCGCCCTCTCCCTGGGAGGATTTGTCGCGGGCGCGTTCGTGGGGTCGCGCGTCGCGCCGCTCCTCCTGTCGGACGGCTCGCACTCGCCCTACGCGCCGCTGTTCGCTCTGGTGGGGGCGGTGTTCCTCGGCGGCCTGCTCGCGTCGGGCCTCGAGGTCCTCGGCTTCCAGCTGCGCTACCGGCTCGGCCAGAGCCTCGGGGTCCTCGACGGGGTCGGCGGGGCGGCCCTGCTGGCCTGCCTGGGCCTGGCGCTGGTCTGGGTGGCGGGCGCGGTTGCGCTCCAGACGCCGGGCGCGAGACAGCTGCGCGAGCCGATCCAGCGTTCGTCGATCCTGCGCAAGCTCAACGACGTCCTCCCGCCGTCCGGCGGGATCATCCAGGCGCTCGCGCGCTTCGATCCCTTCCCGCACATCACGGGGCCGCAGGCGCGGGTGGCCCCACCCAACTCGGCAATTGCCCGGGACCCGCAGGTGAGGGCGGCGGGCAGGAGCGTGGTCAAGCTCGTGGGCACCGCCTGCGGCCTGGGCGTGGAGGGCAGCGGCTGGGTCGCGGGAAACGGGCTGGTGGTGACGAACGCCCACGTGGTGGCGGGCCAGAGCGACACGACCGCCCAGGTCGGGGGGCAGGGCTCCCGCTACTCGACCGATCCCGTCTGGTTCGACGCGAAGAACGACGTGGCGATCCTTCGCGCGCCGGCCTTGGGAGGCGTCCCCGCCCTGCACCAGGACGTGAACGCCAAGTCCGGAACCTCGGCCGCGATCCTGGGTTTCCCCGAGAATGGTCCCTATGACGTCGAGCCGGGCAGGCTCGGGGAGACGAGCACGGTGACGACGGACGACGCCTACGGCAACGGGCCGGTGCGGCGGCTGATCACCTCGCTTCGCGGCCTGGTCCGGTCGGGCAACTCAGGCGGGCCGGTGGTCGACGGTAACGGCCGGGTCGTCACCACGGTCTTCGCCGCCAGCGTCTCGGACGGCGGGCGTACGGGCTTCGGCGTGCCGGCCTCGATCGTCAAGGACGCGCTGTCGAAGGTGGGCGGAACGGTGGGTACGGGATCGTGCACCCGTTGATCCGGCTGCTGAGGACCGCGCTTCCGGTCGCGCTGCTTGCCGCGCCGGCCGCCACGGCCGTCGCGCAGCAACAGCAGCCCCCGCCGCCGCCACCCCCGCCGCCGACGCCCCCGCGGGTCATCGCCGTGAACCCCTGCCCGCTCGCCAAGCAGTGGCACCTCCGCTGCCCGGACCTGAAGATGAAACGGCCGTTCGGGCTCTACGTCGAGCACTCGCACGGGCGGTCGCTCCTGCGGGCCGGCAACTCGATCGACAACGTCGGCAAGGGGCCGGCCGAGCTCCGCGGCGTCCGCTCGAGCCGCCTCTTCATGCGAGCGACCCAGAGGATCTACAAATCAGGAGGCGGCCACATCACCGCCAAGACGCGCGCCCGCCTGCGCTACACGTTCGGGCACCAGGAGCAGTACTACTGGAAGCTCTACAGAGCCGCCCGCTTCGAGCTCTGGCACCTGAACCACCGCGGCAAGCGGGTACGTCGGGTAAGGAAGGGGGCCAAGATCGCCTACTGCCTCCGCGACCTACGGCGGAGCCACCCGTACCTGGCCCGCTCGCCGCGGTACCGGGTGTATCCGGCATGCAGCACGAACCCGGCGAAGCATCGTGTGCGACTGGGCACCTCCGTCGGCTGGTCCGACATCTACCCGTCGGACTACATCAGGCAGTGGGTGGACGTGACCGGGCTGCGCGGCTGCTTCGCCCTCGTCCACATCGCCGATCCGGGGAACGGGATCTTCGAGTCGAACGAGCACAACAACCGCGCCCAGGTGATCGTGCGGCTGCCGTTCCACTCCGGTCCTCAGCATTGCCCCGGCCACAGCACCGGCGAGGTGAACCACGAGACCGGCCCCTATTAGGACCTGATCCGGCACAATGCCCGACTGGGGGCGTGACCAAGGCAGGGAGGATCGCGACGCTGGGCCTGGTGGCGGCCGCAATGGCCGCCCCGTCGGCCGCGCATGCCTCGTTCCCGTACGTCCCGAAGCTGCCGGCGGGCGCGAACAAGGGCCCCAACGACCTCACGGACAAGCGCGTCTGGATGTACGCCGCCACGCCGGAGGCGAACAACCAGCCGGTCAACTCCCAGGCCTCCGAGCTGCACGGCGTCCGGGGAGCCAGCCTCGTCGACAACGCTGACGTCGACACGGCCTGGCGGACCACGACCGGCCGTCCCGACGTGACGATGGCGGTGCTCGACTCCGGGATCGAGTGGAACAACAAGGACGCGATGCAGGACCTGCGGCTGAAGGTGCGGCTCAACAAGGGCGAGCTGAAGCTGCCGAACCACGACCGCGCGGCGCCGCTCGACGGCACGAAGCCCTGCTCGGAGTACACGGGCGACTGGGACGCCAACGGGGACGGCGTCTTCGACGTCGCCGACTACTCGTGCGACTCGCGCGTCGAGAAGGATCCCGCCGCGCGGGCGGCGCGCGGCCAGCCCCGCGGGGTCGGCCCCGCCGACCTGCTCGACCCCCAGGACGTGCTGATCGCCTTCTCAGACGGCAAGGACGACGACCACAACGGCTTCACGGACGACATCGCCGGCTGGGACTTCCTGGACGACGACAACGATCCCTTCGACGACGTGCAGTACGGCCACGGCACCGGCGAGGCCCGCGACTCGAACGCCGAGGCCGACAACGGCGGCGACCTCGGCACCTGCCCGAACTGCACCGTCCTCCCGCTCCGCGTGGGCGACTCCTTCATAGCCGACGAGAACCGCTTCGCGCAGGCGGTGCTCTACGCGGTCCACAACCACGTGCTCGTCGTCCAGGAGGCGCTCGGCACGATCGACCACACGAGCCTGGCCAGCCGGGCCATCGACGAGGCCTACCGGCACGGCGTCACCGTGATCGCGTCGGCCGCCGACGAGGCCGCCCAGCATCACAACTGGCCATCGAACGAGGCGCACACGGTGGTCGTCAACTCGGTGACGAAGTACGACGACACCTTCACCTCGACTCCGAAGTCGTACCTCCAGTTCAACGGCTGCACGAACTTCTCGAGCAAGATCACGGTCGCCATCCCCAGCGTCAGCTGCTCCTCAGACGCGACCGGGCGCGCCTCGGGAATGGCCGGCCTGATCTACAGCGAGGCGCTGAACCAGGGCCTGCACCTGAGCGCGAACGAGGTCAAGCAGCTGATGGCCATGAACGCCGACGACGTCGACTTCGCGAGCGCCGAGCTGTCGTGCGAGCCGGTTCCGACCGACGCCTGCACCGATCCGAACCTGAACTCGGTGAACCCCTTCCGGCTCGTGCTGCCGTTCCCGGCCACGGTGCGCTACCCGGCGCGCAAGGGCTACGACGAGTTCTACGGCTACGGGCGCGTGAACATGCTTCGCGCGGTCGAGGCGGTGAGGGACGGCCGGATCCCGCCGGAGGCCTCGATCGACAGCCCCGACTGGTACTCGTTCGTCGACCCCTCGAAGCCGTCGCTGGACGTCAGGGGGCACGTCGGCGTCCGGTCGGGCTCGTACCGCTGCGTGCTCGAGGCGGCGCCGGGCTCGCAGCCGTCGGGCGCCGCCGACTTCGCCGCGGTGAAGAGCGGCTGGTGCGACGGGTCCTCGCGGAGCGGCAGCGGCGACGGCGTGCTCGGAAGCGTCGACATCGCCGCGCTGAAGAAGCGCTTCCCGGAGGACGCGAACGACTTCACCGGACGGGAGCCGGGGACGGGCGCCGGGCAGACCTCGAACGGCCGCCCGAACTCGGAGCCCTACGGCTTCACCGTGCGGGTGCGAGTGATCCAGGGCTCGCTGACCGGCGAGGACCGCCGCAACCTCTACCTGCACCACGACAAGGACCTGCTCCCGGGCTTCCCGAAGACGCTGCCGAGCGACGGCGAGGCCTCGCCGGCGTTCGCCGATCTCGACGGCGACAACCGCAACGAGCTGATCGTGGCCACCGCCGACGGCCTGGTCCACGCCTACAAGCCGGACGGCTCCGAGGCCCCGGGCTGGCCGGTGAGCGGCGACTCGCAGCCGCTTCACACCGGCGGCTCGTGGCGCGGCGCGTTCCTCGCCTCGCCCGCCGTGGCGGACCTGAACCACGACGGCTCCCCCGAGGTGGTCGCCGCCGACTTCGAGGGTCGCGTCTATGCCTGGGACGCGCACGGCCACCGGCTCTGGACGCGACGCACGAAGGCCGAGTACTCCGGCAAGCCGCTGTCCCCGTTCGTCGACGTCCGCCAGGGCAAGCGGAACCGGACGCAGCGCGGCTTCATCGGCTCGCCGGTGCTGGCCGACCTCGACGGCGACCACAGGCTCGAGGTGGTCGCCGCCGCCATGGACCGGCACGTCTACG
>JBJMLJ010000409.1:0-2126 GCA_045805365.1 Thermoleophilaceae bacterium | reverse complement strand
GGAAAGAGAGGTTGACTTGCGTTACATACGCACACTCGGGGTGTGTGCGCTCCTGACGGCGGTGCTTGCCGTGCCCGCCGCCGCGCCCGCATCGGCGAGCTCGCCCGGCCACAGGGCCGTCGCTCTCGTCAACAAGATCCGAGCCAAGTACGGGCGTCGCCCGCTTCGCGTTTCGGGGAGCCTCATGCGCTCGAGCCATCGCTACGCGGCGTACATGCTTCGCCACGACTACTTTGGCCACCTTGCCCGGATCAGCGTGTCGCACCGCTTCCGCCTTGCGGGCGAGGCGCTCGCGCTCCACTACGGGGGGGCCCGAAGCGCCCACTGGGTCGTCCGCGCCTGGATGCACTCACCGGCGCACCGGGCGATCCTGATGAGCGGCAGCTACAGCTGGATCGGCATCAGCGCCGTGCGCGGACGCATGGGCGGCCACCGCGCGGTGACCTGGGTCGCGCACGTGGGGCGGAAGTAGGGGCGCTCTAGGCCGCCAGCTTTCGGCACAGCTCGGCGAGAGAGCGCTTCTCGACCTCGTCGAGCGCGCCGAAGGCGCGGCTGACCCGGTCCGCGTGGCCGGGGAATAGGCGCTCTACGACGTCGCGGCCCGCGGGGGTCAGGTCCACGGCCGCCGCGCGGCGGTCGTGGTCGAGGCGGCGGCGACCGACGAGCCCGCGTGACTCGAGCGTGTCCGTGACCTCGGTGGCGTTCGCCTTGCTCCAGCCGAGCCGGCGCCGCAGCGTCCGGAGCTCGAGCGAGCCGCCTGCCGTGACCAGGACGACCAGCGCCGAGAAGCCGGCCGCGGAGACTCCCTCCCGCTCGAGGTCGGCGGCGAGGGTTCGCCTCACGGCGGCCTCGGCGCGCAGCAATGCCTGAAGGGCGCGGTGCGCCAGAGGATCGGCGACCTCGAGGGCCTGCATGGTCCGTGCGATCGTAGGACCGCGCGCGGACGGTCCCTAGTTCGCCAGGCGCACGTTGCGGCTGCCGCCGCTCGACTCGGCCTGCGACTCGGGCACCACCACGACCTGCTCGATCCGTCCGCTGTCGACGTAGCCCTTGAGCCGGTCGACGGCCTCGCTCGGCGCCGCGCCGAGCGACGGGATCGCATGCTCGCCCGTGACCGGCATCGACTCGCGGTACTCGAACACCGGCGCCGCCGAACCGACCTGGCGCACCGTGTAGACGAGCCGGCCGACGACGTCGAGCGTCGCCTCGCCGCCGCAGAAGACGAACGCGGTCGGGTCGAGCGCCCGCATCGCGCGCACGACGCGCTCGGGGGGAAGGTCGAAGGTCAGCAGCAGCGTCCGGAAGCCGGCCCTGCGGAGCCCGAGCTCCAGGGCCTGGACCTGAAGGGCCTCGAAGTCGAGCCGCTCGCTGGAGTCGAAGATCAGGACGCCCTGCGGCCGGCTCGCGGCCGCAACGACGCGCCGGGCGGCGTGCAGCCAGCCGGTCGCCCAGCGGCAGGCGAGCTCGTACTCGGCCTCGCGACCGTCGCGGCCCTGGGCCATCTCGATCGCCGGCAGCAGCACCTCCTCGACGCTCCGCTCGACAGAGCGAACGGCGAGGCTCTCCTCCATCAGCCGGTCGGCCGCGGCCTCGTCGAAATGGTCGAAGGCGTCGAGCAGGCGCAGCGGCGAGCTCGGCCCCTCTCCGCGCTGACGGGCGACCTCGATCGCCGAGGAGATGTTGTGCGTCTCCTGGAGCGCACGGCGCAGAGCCTCGAGCTCCGTGAGGTCGTACTGGCGATGGCCGCCCTGGGTCCGCCGCGGCTTCGGATAGCCGAAGCGCCGCTCCCAGCTGCGCAGGGTGTTGGGGCTTACGCCAAGAAGTTCGGCTGCCGCGTTTGTTCTGATGCCGCTCACGTCTCCTCCATCCCGCGTAAAGCGCAGAAGTTGGGCCTTACTTCTCACGTTCGGCAGGTCCCCAGGATGGGTTGAGCGGGCTTGCACAGGTTTGGACATCAAGACCCCCCGAGGTCATGGAGCTTTGTCGCTGGTTGGCAGGTCTTGCGCAAGTCGTGCAGCGGTTCTTGCAGCGGGTCTTGCTGCGCCTTGCCGCTACCGCTTGCCGAATTCGCTCGGCTCGACCGTCACGAGGGCTGCCCTGGGAGGGCCGCAGGTGGCGATTCGGGC
>JBJMLJ010000408.1:0-8924 GCA_045805365.1 Thermoleophilaceae bacterium | reverse complement strand
GAGCCGATGCCCGTGTGCGGCGCGCACAGCGCCCGCACGCGAGCGGCGGTGAGCTCGAAAGGGAGCTCGCCCTCCTCGACGATGGCGTAGTCGTTGCCGAGTGCCTGCCACTTCTCGAAGCGCACTGGCGGGTGACTTTATCCGTGGCGTCTGCGGTGGCCCTTGAAGGAGATGACCTGCTGGATGCCGCTGGGCCGGTTGGTGTAGCGAATAGTGGTGGGGAGCAGCCCCGGCACTAGCAGGAGGCTATTTCCTCGATTTCGGCTCCGACCTCGCTTGCGCCGCGCCCCGTCACGTCGATCGTGTGCAGGTCGGGCAGCCTTCGCATCCAGGTGAGCTGGCGCTTGGCGTAGTTGCGGGTGCGCCGCTTCATCCCTTCGACGTCGCCCGACAGGAGCTCCTCGAAGCCGAGCGCCTTGCGCGCCGTCTCCGAGGCGCCGGCCGCGTCCGCGCGCCTCACCTCCTCCGCGGCGCCCGCCTCGATCATGCGCTCGACCCGGGCGTCGATTGCCTCGTAGAGAGCGTCCCGGTCGAGCACCAAGCCGCAGAGCACGGTCGGGTGGCGCAGCTCGGCCGTCCACAGGCGCGGCTCCTCCATCGCCGCCGCGGGCTCCTCCCCCATCTCGAGCAGCTCGAGCGCCCGCACGATCCGGCTGCGGTCGGCCGGCTCGATGGCCGCCGCGGCCCGCGGCGAGCGTGCGGCCAGCTCCTCGTGGAGCGCGGCGGCCCCACGCTCGGCCAGCTCGGCCTGCAGCCGCTCCCTGCGCCCCGGGTCGGGCGGCGGGCGCAGGTCGAGGTCGGTGAGCGCCGCCTGGAGGTAAAGGCCGGTGCCCCCGACCACGATCGGCCGCCGGCCGGCCGCGAGCGCCGCGTCGATCTCGGCGTGGGCGAGCGTTGCGAACTCACCGGCGGAGAAGGTCTCACTGATCGGAGTGACGCCCACCAATCGATGCTCGAGCCGGCGTCGCTCATCCTCGCTCGCGGCTCCGGTCAGGAGCTCGAGGCCGCGGTAGACCTGGAGCGCGTCGGCCGAGATCGCCAGGGGGTCCTCGCCCCGGTCGCGAAGCCGCTCGGCGAGGGCCACGGCGACCGCCGTCTTCCCCACGCCGGTGGGTCCGAAGATCGCGATCGCCCGCACGCCGCGAGTATGGCCGTGCGACGCCGGGCGCGGCCGGCCCGCTAGGAATACGGGCGTGCGCCGATCCCAATGGCTGCTGTGCGCGGCCGCCGCCCTCATGCTGGGCGGCTGCCAGGCGACCGACACCGACGACCCGCCCGAGACCTCCCACGGCCTCAAGGTGGAGCATGCGCTCGGAACGACCAAGGTGCCGGGGATGGCGCAGCGGCCGGTCGCGCTCTACCCCAGCGAGCTCGACGACGCCTTCGCGCTCGACGCCGCGCCGGTCGGCGCCGCCGGAGTCCTCCCGGAGTACCTGAGCCGGCGGACGAAGGACGCGCGGACCAAGCTCGTCGGTCCGATCTCGAATCCGGATCTCGGTCGGATCGCGGCCCTGAACCCGGACCTGATCCTGGCGGGCAAGCAGAGCCAGCGCCGCTTCTACCGGCGGCTGAAGAAGATCGCCCCGACCGTGGTCATCGACCAGGACGTCGACTGGAAGCCGAACCTACGCCAGGACGGCGAGGCGCTCGGCCACACGGACTTCGCGGAGAAGCTGCTCAGCGAGTACGACTTCCTCGCCGCGAAGACGCGGGACCTCATCCGCCGCCGCGGCCAGCCGAAGCTCCCGGCCGCCGTGCGCCCGGGGTTGAGCCGCCCGTTCGTCGCCTCGATCCTCGACGACGTCGGCGTCAAGCACCCCAAGGTCCGCCACGGCAACGTGCTCGGCGGCGTGGGGCCCGGCCCCTACGACGCCTGGACGCTGGGAATGGGTTACATCGCGGCGACGCGGATCCTGACGGACCTGCAGCGCTTCACAGGAGGCTAGGGAGGAGGGTCTCCTCGCCGGCGAGCGTGGTGCTCGTCGCCGAGGCGATCTCCACGTCGGTCAGCTCCCCGGGCGTGGCGCCGCCGCTGAAGTTGACCGTCTTGTTGTGCCGCGTGCGGCCGCGCAGGCGATCGGGATCCGTGCGCGACGGTCCCTCGACCAGCACCTCCAGCTTGCGGCCGACGAAGCGCTGGGCCCGTTCAGTCGCGATCCGCTGGACCGCCTCGACCAGCCGCTCCATCCGCTCGCGGCTCACCTCGTGGGGCACCTGGTCCTCGTGACCGGCGGCCGGGGTGTCGCGGCGCGGCGAGAAGATGAAGGTGAAGGCCGAGTCGTAGCGGACCTGCCCGACCACCTCGAGCGTCTCCTCGAAGTCGGCCTCGGTCTCGCCCGGGAAGCCGACGATTATGTCCGTGGTGATCGCGCAGTCGGGCACGAGCTCGCGGATCATCGCCACGCGATCCAGATAGCGCTGGCGGTTGTAGGTCCGCTTCATCGCCTTGAGGATGCGGCTCGAGCCCGACTGAAGCGGCAGGTGGATGTGCTCGCAGACGGACGGCAGCTCCGCGTGGGCCCGGATCACGTCCTCGCGGATGTCCTTGGGGTGCGGGCTCGTGTAGCGGATGCGCTCGATGCCGTCGACCGAGTCGACCATTGCGAGCAGCTCCGCGAAGGTCGTCTTCGAGCCCTTCGGCAGGTCGCGTCCGTAGGAGCAGACGTTCTGGCCCAGCAGCGTCACCTCCTTGACGCCGTCCGAGGCCAGGCGCTCGACCTCGTCCACCAGCTCCGTGGCCGGGCGCGACACCTCGCGGCCGCGGGTGGAGGGGACGATGCAGTAGCTACACGACATGTTGCAACCCGAGGAGATCTGCAGCCACGCCTGGTGCTCGCGCTCGCGCTTGGCCGGCAGGTGCCCGGTGAAGCCCTCGAACTCGAAATAGCCCTGCGCCGTGAGGCTGTCGCTCGTCAGGAACTCGGCCAGCTTGTGGTACTGCCCCGGGCCGAAGGCCACGTCGACGAACGGGAATTGCTCGAACACCCGCTCCTTCATCGACTGCGACCAGCAGCCGCCGACGCCGATCACGCGCCCTGGGTCCTCCCCCTTCAGCCGCTTGGCCTCGCCCAGGTGCCCGACGAGGCGGTTGTCCGCCTTCTCGCGGATGGAGCAGGTGTTGAAGAGGATGAGGTCGGCCTGGTCGCGCGAGGGCGCCTCGCCGTAGCCGAGCGACTCGAGCATCCCCTTCATCCGCTCCGAGTCGTGCTCGTTCATCTGGCAGCCGAAGGTGGTGAGGTGGTAGCTCCGCCCCATCGGGGCCGAGTCTAGAGGCGCTCGGCCAGCCGCGGATAGCGCCCGACGATTCCGTCGGCGTCGACCTCGAGCTCGGCGGTGAAGTCGCTGTCGAGGCTCACATAGCGAACCCGCCCGGGGCCGATTGGCTCGTAGCGCTGCCGCGAGACGCGCACGCCGAGGTCGGGCAGCGACACCCAGGCCATCGTGTAATCCGTCGCCTCGTTCGGCTCGCGCAGGATCGGCATGGTGTTGGTGAGCGGCGAATTCTGGAGGTCGCAGTCGAGCGCCTCCGCCAGGTCGGGGCGCGGCTCGTCGTCGACGGTCCAGGCGCCGTCGCCCCCGCGGCGAAGGTCGAGCTCCGTGTCCCCGCATCTGAGGTGGAGGCTCTCGGTCACCCAGCCAGCGCCGGTCGTCAGCTCGTAGTCGGCGCGATACGGGCGCGGCTCGGCGCCCAGCTGCGTCCCGCGCGCCCGCAGGCGATCGTCCTCCAGCTCGAGCTCCGCCGCCTCGGCGAGCCACTCCTCCAGCCCGCGCCAGACGAGGAACCTCAGGCGGGGCACGCGTCCCGGTCGTCCTCCAGCACCACGTCGCTGAGCGGCTCGAAGTGCTGCCTGAACGTGAACGCGTGCGGTGTCGGCCCGCGCTCGCGCAGATGATCGAGCCGCTCCTCGGCCTCCTTGACCGTGGGGATGTGGCCGACCGGCACCCACCACAGCGCCAGGAACGCCTCCCCCATCCGCTCGAACCACCCGCGCCGGCGGCGCATGACGTCGACGTGGTCGGTCGAATAGACGAACGCCCGCAGGGCCTCGATCGACTCCCAGACGGACATGTTCACCATGATCCGGTCGTCGTCGTAAGCGCGGAGGCTGGTTGCGTTGCCCTCCTCGGTCTGGAGCCGCCAGACGAAGCCGGGGCTGCGGTCCGCGATCGCGTTGATCGGGTCGAGCGCCGCCATGAAGTCGGCGAGCAGCGGCGACTCGATCGGCTCGAGCGGCACCGCGATGTTGACCTGGGCCAGATGCATGGCTGGAGCCTACGCGGCCTTCGCCTCACTTCGCGTAGTCCGTCGCCCTGCTCTCCCGGATCACGGTCACCTTGATCTGGCCGGGGTAGTCGAGCTCCTTCTCCACGTCCCGCGCGATCTTGTGCGACAGCAGCGCCGCGCCGTCGTCGTCGATCTCGCGCGGCTCGACGATCACCCGGATCTCGCGCCCGGCGTGCATCGCGTAGACCTTCTCGACGCCGGCGTGCCGCCCGGCTATCTCCTCGAGCTCCGTGAGCCGCTTGACGTAGTGCTCGAGCGACTCGCCCCGCGCGCCCGGGCGGGCCCCGGAGAGCGCGTCGACGATCTGGACGATCACGGCCTCGACCGTGCGCAGCTCGACCTCGTTGTGGTGCGCCTCCATGGCGTGGGCGACCGCCTCCTCCTCCTTGTAGCGGCGTGCCATCTCGCCGCCGACCAGCGCGTGCGGGCCGTCGACCTCGTGCGACACCGCCTTGCCGATGTCGTGCAGCAGCGCGGCCCGGGCGGCGACCCGCGGGTCGGCTCCGAGCTCGGCGGCCAGCATGCCGGCGAGCCTGGCGCACTCGATCGAGTGGTGGAGCACGTTCTGCCCGTAGCTCGTGCGGAATTTCAGCCTCCCGAGCAGCTTGGTCAGCTCCGGGTGGAGCGAGCCGACGTTCGCCTCGAACACGGCCTGCTCCCCCACCTCGACCACGTGCTGCTCGATCTCCGAGCGCGCCTGGTGGAAGGCCTCCTCGATCCGGGCCGGATGGATGCGCCCGTCCTGGAGCAGGCGCTCCAGCGTCAGCCGGGCGATCTCCCGGCGGACACCGTCGAAGCCGGAGAGGAGCACCGCGCCCGGCGTGTCGTCGACGATGAAGTCGATGCCCGTGAGCGTCTCGAGGGCGCGGATGTTCCGGCCCTCGCGGCCGATGATGCGGCCCTTCAGCTCGTCGGACTTCAGCGAGACGACCGACACTGTGGTCTCGACCGCGTGGCCGCTCGCCACACGCTGCATGACCGCGGCGAGGATGCTGCGCGCGCGGCGCTCGGCGTCACGCTTTGCCTCTTCCTCGACCTGCCGGATGAGCCGGGCGCTGTCGTGGCGCAGCTCGTCCTCCAGCTCGCGCAACAGGATCTGCTTGGCCTGACCGGCGCTCAGGCCGGATAGCCGCTCGAGCTCGCGCACCTGGGCGCGCTTGCTCTCCTTGAGCACGCTCGCGTCCTTCTCCACGTTGCGCTGCCGATCGTCGAGCGAGCGCTGGCGCTCGTCGAGCTCCTGGCCCTGGAGCTCGAGCGACTGCTCCCTCGCCCGGAGGCGCTCCTCGAGCCGGGCCAGCTCCCCGCGGCGGGCGCGCAGCTCCTCGTCGAGCTCGTCGTTGGTCGCGGCGGCGACCGGGGGGCGATCCGACTCGCCGCGCTCGGGTAGGTGCGGCTCGGGCGTCCGGCCCACGGGCGCGGCGCTCGCCTGGGCGGTCCGCGGTCGCTGGACCACCAGCACCACGGCCACCGAGACGGCTGCCGCCACCAGCGCCGCCAATACGATCTCCATCTCGTCTCCTCAGTCCGGCGCGCTCGGCACCGGTCGCTCAACGTCGTCGAGCGGTGCGGCTGGCGCCGCGAGACACAAGACGTTGCTTCAGAGCGGGGATGCCGCTAGCGGCGTCCTTCCAATCTCCTTCCGGTTCTCTCCGCCCTTGGTTGTCCGATCTCGGTTCTCAAACGCGCTCAGGGAGCACCGCTCCCGATCTGCGAAAAGCGTTGCTTTGCAGGTCTTTCTGTCTCACGGCGGCCGAACCGGCCGCTTTACATGAGGGTATCCGGCCGCCCCCGAGGGCGCAAGCGACCCAATGCGCCCATGCCTAAGCGGCTGGGTGTGGTTCGCGGCCGACGAGGCTACGCGGCACGGCGGCTCTCGCCGCCGCGCCCGTGGATCCGCACTGCGTCGTAGGCCAGCTCGGGCTCGTAGCCGCGCCTGACGAGGAGCGACCAGGCACGGTCGCGGTCGCGATCGCTCGCGGGCGCCTCGGGGAACCGGGTCTCGAGCAGCAACAGCGCCGTGGCGAGCTCGGCGTCCCGGTCCTGGCTCGCCACCGCTGCCTCGACGAGGTCGGGACCGACGCCGCGGCGGCGCAGGTCGCGCGCGATCCGCTCGGAGCCCCAGCGCTCCAGCGACCGCTTGTCCTCGGCGAACCGGAGCGCGTAGCGCGCGTCGTCGAGGAAGCCCGCGTCGATCAGCGCGGCGACGGCGTCGTCGATCGCCGCCGGCTCGACCCGCTTGCGCTCGAGGCAGGCGCGCAGCTCCGCGACGGTGCGGTCGCGCGACGCGACCGCCCGGTACGCGAGGTCGATGGCCCGCTCCCGTTCCGGCTGGACTGGAGGGACCTCGTCCATGAGTCCTCTGCTTCCCGGACGGCGGGCGGCCTCTAGGCCGCCCGCTCCTCGGGTTCCCCTTCGGCGGTTTCGTCCGGCGGGGCCTCCACCGGCGCCAACGCCGGCGCCGCCGCCGGCTCGACGCCGAGCGCCTCGTAGATCCTCCGCTCGATCTCGTCCGCCATCTCGGGATGCTCGCGCAGGTAGCCCTTGGCGTTGTTGCGCCCCTGGCCGAGCCGCTCGTCCCCATAGGAGAAGAACGAGCCCGACTTCTTGACGATGTCGTGCTCCATCCCCAGGTCGAGCAGACAGCCCTCGGACGAGATGCCCTGGCCGTACTCGATGTCGAACTCGGCCTGCCTGAACGGCGCGGCCACCTTGTTCTTGACCACCTTGACCCGCACCCGGTTGCCGACCGCCTCGGTGCCCTCCTTGAGGGTCTCGATGCGGCGGATGTCGAGCCGCTGCGAGGCGTAGAACTTGAGCGCGCGGCCGCCCGGCTGGGTCTCCGGCGAGCCGAACATCACGCCCACCTTCTCCCGGATCTGGTTGGTGAAGGCGCACAGGGTGCCCGAGCGGTTGAGGTTGCCGGCGAGCTTGCGCAT
This sequence comes from Thermoleophilaceae bacterium, assembly GCA_045805365.1. Taxonomy (GTDB): domain Bacteria; phylum Actinomycetota; class Thermoleophilia; order Solirubrobacterales; family Thermoleophilaceae; genus DASXBA01. The sequence goes on along the minus strand of JBJMLJ010000408.1, from coordinate 1,703 downwards.
CGCCTGGCTCATCATCCGCGCCTGGACGCCGACGGTCTGGTCGCCCATCGCCCCCTCGAGCTCCGCCTTGGGCGTGAGCGCGGCGACGGAGTCGATCGCCACCACGTCGACCGCCCCCGAGCGGATGAGCAGGTCGGCGATCTCGAGCGCCTGCTCGCCGTGGTCGGGCTGGGAGACGAGCAGCTCGTCGATGTCCACGCCGATGCGCTTGGCGTAGGCGGGATCCATGGCGTGCTCGGCGTCGATGAAGGCACAGATGCCCCCCATGGCCTGGGCGCTTGCCAGCACGTGGTAGAGCAGCGTGGTCTTGCCCGACGACTCGGGCCCGAAGATCTCGATGATCCGCCCGCGCGGGACTCCCCCGACGCCGAGGGCGAGGTCGAGCGACAGCGCGCCCGTGGGGATCGCCGCGACCTTGACCTGGGCGGCCTCGTCGCCCATCCGCATGATCGAGCCCTGCCCGAACGACCGCTCGATCTGGGTGAGCGCGCCTTTCAGCGCCGACTCACGCGCCTGTGCGGCCTTCTCCTGTTCCTTGTCCATTGACGACTCCTAAAGCTCTCTGGGATCTAGAAGCTAGGAGCAGGTCCGGACGTAACTTCGCCCCCTGGGTCTCGCCTGCGGCATAGTGCAGAGGCCATGTCGGACAGGGGCGGCTTCGACGTCGTGGTCGTCGGCGCGAGCATCGCGGGGTGCACCGCCGCGCGGTTGTTCGCCCGAGCCGGGGCGCGGGTGGCGCTCGTCGAGCGGCGACCGGATCCGGCCGCCTACAAGGTGACCTGCACGCACGCGATCGTGTCGAGCGCCGTGCCGACGATCGAGCGCCTTGGCCTGGCGCCCCTGCTCGAGGCGCGTGGGGCCGTGCTCGCCCGGCCCGAGGCGTGGACGCCCTATGGTGGCTGGATCCGTCTCCCCGACGCCCCTCACGGCTACTGCGTGACGCGGCGGACGCTCGACCCGATGCTGCGCGAGCTGGCGACGGAAACGCCCGGTGTCGAGTTCCTTCCGGGGAAAACGGTCACCCGGCTGCTCGGCGATAACGGGCGCCCGGCCGGCGTCGAGGTCGAGGACTCGAAGCGCGACCGCCGGGCGATCCGGGCGAGGCTGGTGGTCGGGGCCGACGGGCGAGGCTCCACGATCGCTCGGCTGGCGCGGGTTCCCGGCCGGGTCCGCCCCCACAACCGCTTCTTCTACTTCGCCTACTGGCGCGGCATCCGTCCCCGCTCGACGTCCGCACGGCTCTGGCTGCTCGACCCGCACGGCGCCGCGGCGTTCCCGAACGAGGACGACGTGACCGTGGTCGTCGTCGCGCCGCACCGCTCTCGGCTGCCCGAGTTCCGGAGCGACCCCGAGGGCTCCTATCGGCGAATGGTCGGCGGCCTACGCGACGGCTCCCATGCTCTCGAGGCCGAGCGGGTGTCGAAGCTGATCGGAAAGCTCGACGTGCCGAACGTGATGCGGCCCGCCGCCCGCCCGGGAGTCGCCTTCGTGGGCGATGCCGCGCTGGCGACCGACCCGCTCTTCGGGGTGGGCTGCGGTTGGGCCTTCCAGAGCGCCGAATGGCTCGTCGACCGCACCCACGCAGCGTTGCTCGACGGCGGCGAGCTCGACCGGGCGCTCGACCGCTACCGGCAGGCGTTCTGGCGCCGCCTGGCGCTGGACCACTGGCTGATCTCGGACATGTCCACGGGCCGCAACCTGCG
>JBJMLJ010000407.1:0-4723 GCA_045805365.1 Thermoleophilaceae bacterium | reverse complement strand
TCGCCTCGGCGCCGGTCGAGCCCTCGGAGATGGGCGTCTGGTCGAGGACGCTGAGGCGGAGGTCGGCCATGGCGGCCATTGAGGCTAGAGGCACGCCCTGCACGAGCGCCTGCACCACATTGGCGAGCCGGCTCCATCTGGGGTACGTTCGACGCGACCGTGGCTCGCCGCGCTCTAGCCGGGTCCGCCCTCTGCGCTCTGGTGGTGATGACCGCAGCGCGCTGCGCGGGCGCCGCAACGCCGATCACGCCGCTCGGCGGCACCGGCGAGCGCTCTGTCCTCGTGAGCTGGTCGCACGGCGCGCTTCGCGGAAGCCTGCACCTGGCAGTCGACAACCCCGGCCGCGGGGCCAAGGCGCTCCGCTTGCTCTACGCGCGCAATGCCGGCCGGACCATCGAGGTGCTCCCGGGCAAGACGCGGGTCGCGCGCCTGTCACCTGCGAAGGCGCCGGTCGTGCCGGCGGGCTCGTCCGCTGAGATCAACCTGACGTTCAAGGTCCCGGCCGGCGGCGCCCCCGACGCGCTCGACGGGTCGCTGACCGGGGAGGCCGGGACAGGCCAGAGCGCGGTCCAGCAGTTCACCGTCCCGATTGCGGGCAAGGCGCGGCCCGTGGGACAGGTGACGTTCGAGCCCGCGCCGGTCGTGATCCAGGTGACGCGCGGCTGTCCTCCGGTGATCTTCAAGTGCAACACGGAGGGCGGCTCGGTCCACCTCTACGGCACCGGCGTAAGCCGCTTCGTGGCCGAGCAGGGCCGGAGTGGGCAGCAGCTGCAGGGTCAGCTTCAGGCGGATGGGCGGACGCCGATCCAGGCGACGCTCACCGACCTGAAGCTCCTCAAGAACCCGGCGAACGCCGACGCGCGGGTGCAGCTGGAGGAGAAGGCCAAGGCCGGGAAGTACGACGGGAAGCTCGTGCTCTCCCGGATCGTGCCCGACTCGCCGGCCCTGGCCGTCGAGGTTCGCTCGAGGGTGTGGATCTTCTACGCGGTATTCCTCGTCTTCCTCGGCGTCCTGACCTCCGGCGAGATCACCCAGCGGTTCGGGCTGCGCAGGCGCAAGAAGCTCATTCGGGAGGCGCTGAGGCAGGAGGTCGGCGAGTACTGCACGGAGCAGGGCAAGAACTTCCCCGAAGGAGAGGACGAAGACCCTCTCATCTGGGATCCCAACATCCCCTGCCCCCTCAAGGAGAACCCGAACTGGAAGTTCTACGAAGACGTCGGCACCACCAACGACGCCTACACCGCGGCGAAATGGGCCCGCAACGACGCCGACCTCGACGAGGCGCAGGCGAGGACGGTCACCTTCATCGTCGGAATCAAGGAGTGGCGCCTGGCGCTCACGGAGGTGCGCGCGCTCTGGGACCTCGTGCACGAGACGCGCGAGAGCCCTGATGAGTGGGAGGAGACCCTGGTCGCGCAGGACAGCAAGCTGCTGCTTCTGAGAGTCCGGCGCGCGCCGGACGATCCGGCTGCCGGCAAGTCCCTCAGGGAGAAGGTCGCGCAGCAGGCACGCTGGCACCGCCAGTTCGCGCAGGCCTGGGACCTCAGGCTCCGGCTGATAAGGGCCGGCGGCGACGCCGGGGTGAAGGCCAGCCAGATCGACCTCGATGACGTTCTGGACGGTGCGAAGCCCGTCATGAAGCGCGACGAGGACGAGCAGGACGCCCTCGACCTGAAGCTGGAGGGCACCTACCGCGACCTGCTGGCCCTCAAGACCGAATCCAACCGCGACGAACAGACGGAGCACGTGGACGTGCCGCCCGTGTCGCTGGAGGCGGAGGTGCGGGCCGCGAAGCTGAGGACCGAGATCGTGGCGCTCGAGAGGACGAAGGCAAACCCGGAGCTCTGCCTGTCAGTGCTCGGCGCCGCGACGACCCTGGCGCCCGAGCCGGCGGCCCGGACGGCTTCTGGCGACGGTGAGAGCGCCCCGCCACCCCCGCCTGCGCCGGCCGCCCAGACGGAGCTCAATTCAGGGGAACGGCTGCAACGTTGGCTGATGGCCCGGGACGCGTTTCTCACACTCGTGATCCTCGTCGTGAGCTCGGTGCTCTACAGCGCCACCCTGTACACGGATACCTGGGGCAAGCCGTCCGACTGGGCGACAGCCTTCGGGGCGGGGTTCTTCGGGCAGGTCTCGATCAAGTGGGCGCTGCTGCCGCTCTACCGCTCGATCCGGCTCGGGTCGTCGTCACCGGCCCCGGCCGGCGGCGCGTCCGAGGCGTCCGCCTAGGGCGCCGGCTCGCCGCCCGTGGAGTCCGGCGGCGCGTCGCTCGCCCGGGGCAGGCGGGCGAGCGAGCGCAGGACCTGGCGGCCGATCACCCGGTAGCCGGCGCTGTTCGCGTGGTCGTCGAAGCGCATCCGGCACGACCAGGTCCAGTCGCACACGCGGGCCACCGCCAGCGGGACGTGGCCCCAGCGGTGCCGGTGCACGTAGTCGGACAGGTCGAGGCTGTCGAACGCCCCCTCGACGTTCGCGACAGGCACGCCCACCGAGTGGTAGGCGCGGATGAGCTCGCGGCTCATTCGATGCTCGACCCGCACGGAGCGCCGGGCGATCGTGCGGCCGCCCTGGCCCCGGAGCCAGCGGGAGAGGAAGTAGTTGTAGTAGTCGACCCCGACGATCGGGATGTAGCGGCTGCCCGCGGCGTCGCGCAGCTTGCGCACGATGGCGGGCACGTACTTGCGGATCTCGCGATAGCCGGCGTTCGTGCAGCCCGACGGCCAGCGGCTGCCGGAGAGGCACTCCTCCACCTCGGCGGCCCCGATGTCGATCGTGATCAGGGCGACGCTGTGCGACTGGATCTGCCTGACCGCCGCATTCAGCTGGCTGAGGCCCGAATCGTCCTTCTTGTGCACCAGCTCCAAGGAGGTGGAGCCGCCGCGGCCGAGCTTGACCAGCTTCAGGCCCGGATAGACCTTGCTCTGGTTGCGGAGGACGTACTCGGCGAAGCCCTTGCCGGTCCGATGGTGGTGGCCGTTCGGCAGCGGCTGGATGCTCGTGGCGAGCGAGTCGCCCATGGACAGGTAGAGCGGCCTGGCCCCGTCGGACGCTTTGGCCGGCAGCGCCACGAACAGCAGGCCGATCGCGGCGGGCAAGAGGCGGCGGAGCATCCGGCGAAAGTAGCGGCGGAACCTTAAGCTGCCGCCCGATGTCGGTCAGCGAGGAGCTCGGCGAGCTGAGGACCGCCGAGCTCGCCGCCGGGACGCTCGAGTACAGGACGGGCGGCAGCGGGCCGGCGATGGTCTTCGCCCACGGGGCCGGCGTCAACGGCGACCTGTGGCGGAAGGTCGCGCCCGCCCTGCACGACCGCTACCGCTGCATCGTCCCCGACCTTCCGCTCGGCGGGCACCGGCTGCCGCTGAACGGCGCGGCGGACCGTTCGCTGTTCGGCCAGGCCGCGATCCTCGCCGACTTCCTCGAGGCGCTCGACCTCGACGACGTCACGCTCGTGGGCAACGACACCGGCGGCGCCATCTCGCAGGCGCTCGTCACCAGCAGGCCCGAGCGCGTCGGCCGGCTCGTCCTCACCTCGTGCGACGCCTTCGAGAACTATCCACCCAAGGCGGTCGCCTACCTGAAGCCGACTTCCCGCGTCCCGGCGGCGCTGTGGCTGCTGACCCAGGCGGTTCGCCTGAAGCCCGTCCAGCGGCTGCCGATCACCTACGGCTGGGCCACGCACGGGCCGATCGAGCCGCGGATCATGGACTCGTTCACCCGCGAGATCCGGACGAACGCCGGCGTGCGACGCGACTTCGCGGGGCTCCTCACGCAGGCGCGCAGGCAGGACATGCGACGAGCGTCGGAGGGCGTGGCGAGCTTCGACAGGCCCGCGCTCGTGATCTGGGCGGCCGACGACAAGCTCTTCCCGCGGGCGCACGGAGAGAAGCTCGCCGAGCTGCTCCCCCGTGGCCGCTTCGAGCTCGTCGGACAATCACGGACATTCATCCCCGAGGACAAGCCGGAGGCCCTCGTCCTGCGTATACCCGCGGTGTAGGGTCGTTCTTGGACTCCTAGCCCGAAGGGGGCAACATGAATACGTACGTGATCCTGCGCCGGAGCGGTTGGCGCTCCGGCGACGAGCTTCAGCTGGCGGCGGAACGTTCCGCGAAGGTCGGCGACGAGGAGATGCCGGAGGACATTCGCTGGATCCGCAGCTATGTGCTCGAGGAGGACGGCGGCTCGGTGGGCACCGTCTGCATCTACCAGGCGAGCAGCCCGGAGGCGATCCACGAGCACGCCTCCCGCGCGGACCTGCCGGTCGACGAGATCATCCCGGTCGCCGACACGGTGATCGTCCGGCCGGACCCGCAGGCCGCGTCCGTCTAGTCGAGGTCGGTCTGGATCAGCTCGCCGCTCGCGTGGATCGTGACCATGCGGAGCGGCCGGTCACCCGTGTTCGTGAACTTGTGCGGCGTCTCGCCGGGGACGACGACCACGTTGCCGCCGGTGACGATCAGTTCCTCGTCACCGGCGGTGAAGGTGGCCTCGCCCTCCTGGACGACGAACACCTCGGGGTAGGGATGGATGTGAAGCGCCGGGCCCCGGCCCGGCGTTGTCTCGAGGACGAAGCACGAGACGGGGACGCCGTCGGCGTGCTTCTCGCCCTCGAACAAGCAGGCGGTCGGGCTCGAGCGCAGCTCCTCGAGCGGGATTACCAGGGCCACTAGGCGGTGGCGAAGCGCTGCTCGGCCCGGGCCCGCGCCTTGGCCGCCTCGACCTCGCG
>JBJMLJ010000406.1:0-6683 GCA_045805365.1 Thermoleophilaceae bacterium | reverse complement strand
GCCGATGATGAACGTCCTCAACGGCGGGGCACACGCCGACAACAAGGTCGACTTCCAGGAGTTCATGGTCGTCCCGGTGGGCGCGCCGACCTTCGCCGAGGCGCTGAGGCTCGGCGCGGAGGTGTTCCACGCGCTCAAGGCGCACCTGCACGACCAGGGCCTGTCGACCGCCGTGGGCGACGAGGGCGGCTTCGCCCCGGACCTCGAGTCGAACGAGGCGGCCCTCGAGGTCCTGATCGCGGGGATCGAGGCGGCCGGCCACCGGCCGGGCGACGATGTGGCGATCGCGCTCGACCCCGCCACCAGCGAGCTCCGGCGGAGCGGCTCCTACGAGCTCGAGCACGAGGGCCGCACCCTCTCCTCCGCCGAGCTGGCGGACTACTGGGCCGACATCACCTCTCGCTATCCGGTGGTGTCGCTCGAGGACGGGATGGACGAGGAGGACTGGGAGGGCTGGAAGAAGCTCACGGAGGCGGTGGGGGAGCGGGTCCAGCTCGTCGGGGACGACCTGTTCGTGACCAACACCGGACGCCTCGAGCGCGGGATCGACCAGGGAGTCGCGAACTCGATCCTGATCAAGGTCAACCAGATCGGCACGCTCACGGAGACCTTCGACGCGATCCAGATGGCCCGCGACGCCGGCTACACCGCCGTCATGTCGCACCGCTCCGGCGAGACGGAGGACACGACCATCTCGGACCTGGCGGTGGCCACCGGCTGCGGCCAGATCAAGACCGGCGCGCCCTCGCGCTCGGACCGGGTGGCGAAGTACAACCAGCTGTTGCGGATCGAGGAGCAGCTGGGGAGCGACGCCGAGTATCCGGGACGGGCCGCGTTTCGCACTTAGCGACTCCTTGAAGGAGCCCCGGCATCCGCGCCGAAGGCACGAGCGTGGCCACCGCAACGCTCCGCCGCTCCATCCGCTGGGACCGCGTCGGCCGCTATGCCCTGCTCGGCACGCTGTTCGTGATCCTGTTGCTGTACATCAGCCCGGCGTTGCACTGGCTCCAGCAGTCGCGCACCGACGGCGAGCAGCACCAGCAGCTCAGGGAGCTGACCAGGGAGAACCGGGCTCTCAAGCTGCGGGTCGGCCAGCTCCACGACCCGAAGGCACTCGAGCGGGAGGCGCGCAAGATGGGCCTCGTCGAGCACGGCGAGCGCGCCTACGTGATCGAGGACATTCCCGGGCGTTAGGAAAGCGCCCGAACCCGGTAGCTTCGGGTTCGTGGCCTATGCCGTGGAGAACGCTCTCTTCCAGTGGCGCGAGGGCGAGCGCTACGTCCGCGACGCCGACGACCCCCTGCGCCTCCGGCTCGAGCGCGTCACGGACGTCGTTCTCGCCGAGCTGCGGCGCCGGCTCGGCTCGAGCTTCCTGATCGGCGAACTGGCCTCGTTCTACGCCGAGGGAACCGATTGGGCGGCCGAGCTGGCCCAGCGCCACACGAGCGGCACGGACGTCTCCTACGTCGTGGACGCCGCCTTCGCCCGCTACGCGCGTGAGGCCTCGGACTACGCGGGCGGTCGGCCGCGGGAGTCCCACGGCCGGCCCGAGACGGCCTAGTCCCCGTCGTCCTCTTCGTCGGTCTCGGACGAGCCGTCCTCACCCGCGCGGGTGATGACGATCCGCTCGGCCTCCACCGAGACCGTCACGGGCCGGTGGCCGGCCCAGTGCTCGGCGTAGACGGGGTCGTCGGCCACGGCCGGGTCGAGCCACAGCCCGTAGCCCTCCTCGCCGTGGTCGAAGGTTCCCTCGAGCTCCTTGCGGCGGCCGCCGCGGCGGCGACCCCCTCGGCGCCCGCGCCGGCGGCGGCGCGGTTTGTCGTCGGACTCCTCCTCTTCCGCCTCTTCCTCGGGCGGCTCGTCGTCTCCCTCTTCCTCTTCGGCCTCGAGGGCGGCGGCGACGAGGGCGTCGTCCTCGGCCCGCAGGTCGGTCTCCTCGGCCGAGCCCGCGGCGCCGTCGCCGTCGGCGTCATCGGGAGCGAGGTCGTGCTCGCGCTTGAAGGTGCGGATGTCGGAGACGGATACCTCCAGCTGGTGGGCGATCCAGGCGTCGGTTCGGCCTTCCCGTACCCATGTCCTGATCTGGTTGAGCTGTGGTTTGAGGGATCTCCTTGCCAAGGGCGCCGGAGAATACCCAACCTCAGAACAGGGTTGGCGACCCTAACTGGAGCGGCAACCGGTACCTTCCTTGATTCGGGCCTATGTGCCTGCTTTAGTGCGCTCCATAACTCCAGGCAGGGAGGCGCCAGTTGCTTGTCCTCACGCGCAAGTCGAACCAGAGCATCATGATCGGGGATGACATCGAGGTCTCCGTGCTCGCGATCATGGGTGAGAAGGTCCGCATCGGCATCGAGGCCCCGCGGTCGGTCCCCGTCTTCCGCAAGGAGGTCTACATCGAGATCCAGCAGGATCGCGGGAGCTCGGAGGATGATGCCGAGGAGGTAGACAAGGCCCTCGAGGGCCTGAAGTCGCCGCGCGAGTAGGCGACTAGCTGACTAGCAGGGCAAGCGCCTGGAACATCACGACCGTCACGATGACGGCCGTGGCCAGGATCGCCAGCGCCAGCACGGTGAACCGCAGCGTTCCCTGCTTGCGCGTCCGCTCGACCCGCCGGTGGCGGGAACGCTGAACCGCCTGCCTGCGCAGGTGCTCCCGGCGAACGACCGAGTGGGCGGCCTCCTCACGGAATGCCGCCTCGAACTGCGCCAGTGATTGACGCATCCGCATCGCGGCCGGGAGGGTACCAACGTTATGCCGTGGCGGGCTCCCTCGCCCCGGCCTGGTCGTACACGGACACGAAGCGCATGTAGTTGTCGGCGATCTGCTGGGCGGCCGCCTCGCGCTCGATGTTCCCCTCCAGGAAGCCCTTCAGGGAGTCCCACCAGATCGTCCGCCCGATGGCGAAGCCGGCGTAGCCCTCCACCGGGGCCCCCTGGCGCAGCCAGTGCTCGACCTTGGCGTCGTCGGCTCCGCGCCCCAGCACCACGCAGATCACGCCGTCGCGGCCGCCCTGGCGGGCGGTCTGGGCGATCTTCTGGCAGTCCTCCTGGGTCTCGATCCCCTCGATCTTCCAGACGTCGGCCTCGACCCCCGCGTCCTGGAAGTCGCTGATCGTCCGCCGCATCAGCTCCGGACGGAGCTCGGCGTCGTAGCGGTCGGAGTCGCCGCCCACCTGCTCGAGCTGGGCCTCCTCGGCCGGGACCAGCAGCTCGAAGAGGAACTTGCGGTCGTTCTCGTGGAGCCAGTCAGAGAGCCGCTTGAGCCTCTCGGTCTGGCGCTTGTTCAGCTCGGCGTCGGCGTCCGGGTTGTAGCGGACCAGGACCTTGGCGAAGTCGGGGTCGAACTTCTCGATGTGGGCTCCGAAGTCGTCCCCGTATTCGAAGTCGAACTCGTTCTGGCCCGACTTCTCGACCGGCATTGAGAGCACCAGGCCCCGCTCCTTGGCCTGCGTCGGGATCCCCTTGGGCTCGCCGAACTGCTCGTCGACCAGACAGCCGCTCACCCCCGCCTCGGCGCCGGCCTCGGTCGCCTTGAGCATCCCCTCGAAGATCAGGTGCTTGGCGTCGGAGATCTGCTCCGTCTCCTCGGCCGTCGGGTCACCCTGGATTCCGAACATCTTCTTCTGGAACGAGCCGCGGTGGTCGAACGCCAGGATGTAGAGCTTGCCGTCGTAGCCGAGTGCCATTTCGCCTCCTTCTGGGGGTCTGGCGCCAGCTTATAGCCGTTTGAGGGACCGGGCCCGCGGCTACCCTACGCGCGTGGAGCACCGGTTCACGGGCCCCTCGTACACCCTGGGTATCGAGGAGGAGCTCATGATCGTCGACCAGGAGACGCTCGAGCTCGCGAACTCGATCGAGGGGGTGCTATCGGCGCTTGACGACGTCACCACCGAGGGTGAGGTCAAGCCCGAGCTGATGGAGTCGGTGTGCGAGATCGCGACCACTCCCTGCTCCGACACGCGCGAGGCGGGGGCGCAGCTGCGGGCGCTCCGCCGACAGGTGCAACAGGTGGCGAACGAGCGCGGCCTCGCCATCGGCTCGGCCGGCACCCACCCATTCGCCATGTGGGAGGACCAACGCATCGTGTCGAGGCCGCGCTACCGCGACCTCGTCGCCGGCCTCCAGTTCGTCGCCCGCCAGGAGCTGATCTTCGGGATCCACGTGCACGTCGGGCTCGACGACCCGGACAAGGCGATCCACGTGGTCAATGGGATGCGGGTCCACCTGCCGCTGCTGCTGGCGCTCTCCGCCAACTCGCCTTTCTGGCGCGCCGACCAGACCGGCCTCCTGTCCACGCGGACGCCGATCTTCCGCGCCTTCCCCCGGGTCGGCATCCCGCCCCGCTACGACGACTACGAGGACTGGACCAAGCGGATCGACTTCATGGTCCAGAGCAAGGTCATCTCCGACTACACCTACCTCTGGTACGACGTCCGCCCGCACCCCAACTTCGGAACCGTCGAGATCCGGGTCATGGACTCCCAGACCCGAGTCGAGCACACGCTCGCACTGGCCGCCCTCGTCCAGGCGATGGTCAAGGAGCTGGCGGAGCACTTCGAGGAGGGCAAGAAGCTGTCCCGGTACCCGTACGAGATGCTCGACGAGAACAAGTGGCTGGCCGCGCGCCACGGGCTCGACGCGCACCTCGTCGACCTCCCGAAGATGGACCGCGTCCTGGCCAGCGAGCTGACCCGGCGGCTCGTGGACCGGCTGCGGCCGCATGCGGACGAGCTCGGCTCGCTCGAGGACTTCGACTGCCTCGAGGACCTCCTCGACCGCGGCAACGGGGCCTCGCGGCAGATCGTCGTGTACGAGGCGAACCACGACCTGCGCGAGGTGGTTGGCGAGATCCTGGTCGCCTCCCTGCCCGAGTCGGTCGACGTACCGCGCGAATAGCCCAGCGCGGCCGGGTACTCTGAAAAGACCGTGTCGCAGCCGGACCTCTTCGTCGTCTGCAAGAACTGCGGGTCCGAGGTAAGCCCGTACGTGACCGAATGCCCGTACTGCGGGCAGCGGGTCCGCAAGAGGGCGCCCAAGCTCGACAAGGGGGCCCCCGGCGAGCGCCGCCCGCGCCGCCGGCGGTCCCGCCTGCCGCGGCTGCGGCCCGACGAGATCGAGGGGATCGCGCCGGACGTCCGGCCCTGGGCCACGATGGCCATCGTGGTCGGCTCGCTGGCGGCGACCGTCGTCTACGCCGCCGACAACAGCCTCGATCACACACTGCTGGGGACGATCAGCGTCCCCTTCGGGTTCGACGAGCCCTGGCGCTGGTTCACCGCGCCGTTCGTCCACCTGAGCGCCCTCGGCTACCAGTTCGTCGCGCTGGCGGCGATCGCGCTGTTCGGGTCGATGCTCGAACGCCGCTTCGGGCCGGTCCCGCTGCTCCTCCTGTTCGTGCTCTGCGGCGCGGCGGGCTCGGCACTGGCCGTCGCAGCCAACGTGCCGCCGCTGTTCAGCAGCGACTCGGGCGCGACGGTGGCCGGCGCCAACGGCGCGGCTCTGGGCCTGCTGGTGGCCTGGCTGGTGGACGACCGGCTCGCCGCCCGCCGGGGAGACGAACGCGGCAACGACCTGCTGGGGGCCTATGTCGTCGCCGCGGTCCTTGTGCTCCTGTCGGTCGCGGTGGAGGAGGCCAACATCGTCGCGGCGGCCGGCGGGGCCGCCGCCGGCGCGCTCGTGGCGCCCGCACTGCCGCTGTTCACACGGCGCGCCGCTTACTGAACTGCGCGAGACTGGGGCCGTGACGGAGACCGCTTCGGGGGCGCGCCTGGAGCGCGAGATCCAGCGCCGGCTGATACGGGCCACGATCGTGGCCAACGCCGTCGGCGCGCTCGTGACCTTCTTCGCCGTCGGCTTCCTCGCACCGATCGCCACCCCGCATACGCTCAGCTGGGGGCTGACCTTCCTGAACTTCGTCGGCGCCGCCCTGTACGCCGCCATGGCGCTGACGCTGGGCATCAGGGTCGGCAACCGGCGGGCGCTCCACATACGCAAGTGGCTGCGCTCGGGGCGGACGCCGAACGAGCACGACCGGGAGATGGTCCTGAGCCAGCCCTCCTACAACGCCCGGCTGTCCGCCGTCCTCTGGGGGCTCGCGGCCCTGCTCGCCGGGATCCTCAACATCCCGGTCTCGCCGGGCTTCGGCGCGCTCGTGTTCGGGACGATCCTCTGCGGAGGCCTGACGACCACCGCCCTGGCCTACCTGTTCACCGAGCGGATCAACCGGCCGGTCTTCGCGCGGGTGCTCGAGGGGGCATCGAACCAGCAGCCCGTCGGCCCGAGCGTCGCGGCGCGGCTGACCACCACCTGGGCCCTGGCGAGCGGCATCCCCCTGCTCGGCGTCCTGCTGATCAGCATCGCCGCGCTGGCCGGCGTGGACCTCAGCACGGGCCAGATCGCCCAGGCTGTTCTCTTCCTCGCCCTCCTGTCGGTCGTCGTCGGGGCGCTCGGGACGACCGTGTCGGCGCACTCGGTATCCGATCCGCTGGCGGGAGTGCGGGCCGCTCTGCGCTCGGTGGAGCGAGGCGATCTGGGCGCCCGCGTGGACGTGGACGACGCCAGCGAGGTCGGCCTCGTGCAGGCCGGCTTCAACCGCATGGCCGCAGGCCTCGAGGAGCGCGAGCGGGTGCGCGACCTGTTCGGGCGCCAGGTCGGCCGCGAGGTGGCCGAGGCGGCGCTTGACGG
>JBJMLJ010000405.1:0-3492 GCA_045805365.1 Thermoleophilaceae bacterium | reverse complement strand
GCGCCGCGATGAAGTGGCTGTCCGGTGTGAGCTCGTAGCGGCAGCAGCGGGCACCCGCCAGCGGCGCATCGGCCAGCGCCGGGAAGCGGCGCTCCAGGTACTCCCGGACCACCGGCTCGGATATCGCGGGCTCGGGCAGCTCGGCGTCGGGGTCGAGCGGCGGGCCCTCCACGTCGAGCGCCGCCTTGAAGCCCAGACCGTCGACGTCGGCGGTCCCGTACATCGCCCCGTCGTAGTCGACCCAGGCCGGCCGGCCGCTCCATCCCTCCCCGCCGTCGAAGAAGAGAAGCTCCTGGACCGTGACCTCGAGCGAGACCAACGCTGGGAAGAGTGCGGCGAGCCAGGCGCCGCAGGCCCAGACGACCGCGTCCCCCTCGAGCCGGGTCGAGTCCTCGAGGACCGCGCTCGCGCCGTCCGGCCGCGCGCGCCCGCGCACGACGGTAGCGCCGTGCGCCTGGGCCTGCCGCGCCAGCGCCCGCACGCAGCGCTGGGCCCGGAGCACGCCCGCCTCCGGCTCGAGCAGCACGAAGGCGAGGTCGTCGCCGCGGAAGCTCGGGTAGAGGCTCGCCGTCTCGGCGACGTCGAGCCGCTCGACCGGAATGTCCAGCTCCGACAGCGTGGCCTCGGACGCAGCGTCCCAGCCGTCCTCGGCGCGGCCGAACCAGGCGACGCCGCACTCGACGAGGAGGTCGTCGCCCGACTCGGCCTCCAGCTCGCGCCACAGGCTTCGGGCGCGGCGGGCCATGGCCGAGTAGTCGCGCTCGAGGCCATGCGAGCAGCGCAGCAGGCGCGTCTCGCCGCCGGAGCTGGCCCGGGTGTCGCCTGGCTCGAACTGGTCGACGAGGGTCACGGTCTGGCCGGACCGTGCCAGCCACCAGGCGAGCGATGCGCCGAACGACCCCGCCCCGACGACTACGACTTCCATCGGAGCGGGGCCGTCGACGCGGCCTTCCTAGGGTGTGGCGTCCGCCGCGTACACGTCGGTGGGGTTCGTCCCCGTGTCGCCGTTGTGGGTCTGGACGAAGAACACCTTGAAGGTGCTCCCGCCGTGGTCGAGGCCTTCGTAGTCGCCCACGAAGTATCCCCGCGCCACCGGTGCCTTCTTCATGTCGAAGGAGGCCGGTGTGACCCGTTGCGAGTCGGACCAGGTCGATCCGCCATCCGTGGAGGTCCGGATCCAGTAGTCCGTCAACGCGGTCGCGCTGTCCGGCGCATCCCGCCGGAAGTCGTAGAACGTCACGCCGACCGCTCCGTCGCTGTTCACGTCGACCGACGGCGTGAAAGCCGACACGCCGGCCGGCGAGTCGCTCACCTTCTGCGGCGAGCTCCAGCCGACGCCGCCGTTCGTGGACTTCGACAGGTAGATCGCCGGAGTGCCCGAGACGGCGTCCTGCCAGACGACGTAGACGGCGCCCGAGCTGCGATCGATCGCGATGTCCGGCGCGATGTCGCCGGTCCGCAGCGGCCGGTTGTCGCCCGGCGTCGTGACGGTCCTGTCGACCAGCTTGCTCACGAACACCGGCTTCGACCAGGTCGCCCCGTGATCGGTCGACCTCATCACCGCCACGTTGAAGCCGCGGTTCTTGTGGGCGTTGCTGAAGTTGTTGATCTGGAGGAACAGATCCAGCAACGTCCCGTTCGGCTCGACCGCGATCTGGTTCGCGATCGTCTGGTTGACCTCACCCGGGTCGTAGATCTTCCGCGCGGTCGCCCAGTTGTCGCCGTTGTCGGCACTCGACGCGAACCAGGTCGCGCCCCGGTAGCCGATCGCGTTCTCGGTGGCATGCAGGTTCGCGTGCTCGCTCGGTGCCACGAGCCGGTCCCAGATGGCGTACACGTAGCCGCTGTCCGGGTCCGCCGTGAGCGACTCCTTGTCGTCGAGCACGTTCCCACCGGAGTCCTGCTTCAGCGCCTGCGGGTGCGACCAGTGCGCCCCGAAGTCGTCGGAGTGCGACACCAGGATCCCCGAGTTGAGGCCCAGCCCGAACGACGGCTGGCTCACGGTCAGGGCGATCTGGTGCAACCGGTGGGCGCTCCCCCACGACACCCACGGATCGCTGCCGCGGTCGTACTCCCTACCCGGCTCCTGGGAGTCCGGGTTGCCGGTGTGCGCGAACAGCGGGCAGCGGCTGAAGTCGGCGAACGTCTCGCCGTTCCAGGTCGTGCCGCCGTTCCCCGACGCGCTCGCCACCAGGCCGTGCGAGCCGCCGTCGCTCCAGCGGTCCTGCTGCCAGTTCCCGGCCACGTTGCTCGAGTCGCCGCGATCGACGGCCACCCAGGGCTCGACCTCGGCGTTCTCGTTCAACGTGCCGGTCGGATCATGCCCGGGCCCGGCGCAGCCGGGCGCGAACGGGGATCCACTTGTCACCTGTACGGGGGCCGTAACCGATGCCGTGGCGGACGAGGCCAAGGCCGCCACGAGCACGGGCGAAAGCATCAGTACTGCGAGCGCGTGAACCTTCTTCATGGGTCCTCCCCCTATAGCGCGTTACGCAGGCACTTATTCCCGCTGCAGACCCGGTTCAAGCCGAGCTAGGATCGGAAATCGTGGCGCTGTCGTATGCTCACGGCACCGGCGATGTCCCGCTTCTGGGCGAGACGATCGGGGCCAACCTCGAGCGGACCGCCGCGCGCGTGCCGGACGTCGAGGCGCTCGTCTCCCGCCACCAGGGGAGGCGCTTCACCTGGGCCGAGCTCGACGCCGCCGTCAACGACCTGGCACGCGGCCTGATGGGCCTCGGTCTCGCCAAGGGCGACCGGCTCGGAGTCTGGAGCCCCAACCGCTACGAGTGGACGCTCGTCCAGTACGCGACGGCCAAGCTCGGCGTGATCCTCGTGAACGTCAACCCGGCCTACCGGACATCCGAGCTCGAGTACGCCCTCGGCCAGTCCGGCTGCCGCGTGCTGGTGGCCGCGCCCGAGTTCAAGGACTCTGACTACCGCGGGATGGTCGCGGAGGTCGAGGGTGGGCTGCCGGCGCTCGAGCGCTCCTACTTCTTCGACTCGCCCGAGTGGGAGGCGCTCGCGTCCGGCGAGGGCGGGCCCGACGAGGCCGCGCTCCGCGAGCGCATGGGCGAGCTGGACTTCGACGACCCGATCAACATCCAGTACACGAGCGGGACCACCGGCAGCCCGAAGGGCGCCACCCTCACCCATCACAACATCTTGGGCAACGCGCTGCTCCAGAGCGGGATCCTCGGCTACACGGAGGCCGATCGGGTATGCATCCCGGTCCCGCTCTACCACTGCTTCGGGATGGTGCTGGGCAACCTGGCCTGCAGCCTGCGCGGCGCCTGCATGGTCTATCCGGAGGCGGCGTTCGATCCGCTGGCCAGCCTCGAGGCCACGGCGGAGGAGCGCTGCACCGCCCTCTACGGGGTGCCGACGATGTTCATCGCGGAGCTCGACCACCCGCGCTTCGGCGAGTTCGACCTGTCGAGCCTGCGCACGGGGATCATGGCCGGCTCGCCCTGCCCGATCGAGGTGATGCGC
>JBJMLJ010000404.1:0-2016 GCA_045805365.1 Thermoleophilaceae bacterium | reverse complement strand
CGGCAACCCGACCGTGTTCGGCGACGGCCTCCAGACGCGCGACTACGTCTACGTCGGCGACGTGGTGGAGGCCAACCTGAAGGCCGGCGAGAGCGACGCCCGGGGGCCCTTCAACATCGGCTGCGAGGTGGAGACCACCGTGCTCGACCTGGTGAACGCGCTGAAGCCGGAGGCCAAGGGCGACTTCGAGCCCAACCTCGCCCCGGAGCGCCCCGGCGAGGTCCAGCGCAGCACGCTCGACTGCTCTCGCGCGAGCGAGGAGCTCGGCTGGCAGGCGCAGGTCCAGCTCGAGGAGGGCCTAGAGCGCACGCTCGCCTCGATCCGGAGCTAGCCGCTCAGGCGGAAGCTCTTGTTGGGGGACAGCGCGGGCGCGGGTGAGGGCGCCGGTGCCGGGGCCGGCGTCGCCGGTTGCGGAGCGGCGCCGGTGGCCGGCGGCGTCGTGGTGGTGTTCGGGCTGGAAGGCGTGGTGGTCGTCGGGGCGGGCGTGGGCGTCGCGGACGGCGCGACCGCTTGCTTCTTCGGCAGCGGTGTGCCGGTCGCGGTCGCGGACCGCCCC
Organism: Thermoleophilaceae bacterium; assembly: GCA_045805365.1. Taxonomy (GTDB): domain Bacteria; phylum Actinomycetota; class Thermoleophilia; order Solirubrobacterales; family Thermoleophilaceae; genus DASXBA01. Next base: position 1,460 of record JBJMLJ010000404.1, on the reverse strand, counting down.
TCCTCCACGGAGAGCAGGACGAGGAGGGCGAAGATGCTGCGGTCCGCCTGGTTCAGGCTGTAGGCGGTCAACGCCGCCGTGTACGCCGCCGGCAGGTTGTCGAAGCCGGCCTCCAGCCGGGCGAGCTCGTACCACGGCTCGGGGTTGTCGGGCTCGCGATCGATCGCTTGGTGCAGGAGTTGACCCGAACGGCGGTAGTCGCCGAGCCGCTGCGCCGCGGCCGAGCCGGCCAGCAGCGGCTCGACCGAGAGGGGGTCGAGCCGGCCGGCGGCCTCGGCGTCGTCCGCGGCCTTGACGAGCGTCTTGTGGTCGCGGCTGAGCGAGCCGAGGAAGGCGTCGTCGCTCTTCTGCTTGGCGAGTGCGGGCAGGAGGGAGGAGCCGATCACCAGGGCGAGCAGCGTCGTGCAGATCCCCAGGCCGATGGCGTAGCCGGTCCGGCCGGCGCTCATCGACGGGCGGCCGCGCCAGCCGGTCGTCTTCGCGGGAGCCTCGCGCGGTCGCGCGGCGAGCAAGGCGGCGAAGGCGAGCGCGGGCAGCGTCACCGCCGGGATGTCCCAGTCCCAGTCGACCAGCGAATGCAGGCTCCAGGCGGCGGCCGCCGCCAGCAGGGCGATGGCGTAGCCGCGGTCGCGGGCGTCGGTCCGTCTCAGGGTGCCGCGCACCGCCGCCAGCCCGAGCAGCGCCATCCCGCCGAGGGCGAGCAGGGCGCCGATGAGGCCCGTCTCCGCCAGGAACTCGAGCGGCATGCTGTGGGCGTTCTTCACGTCGAGCACCGGGTCGTGGCGGTAGAGCTGGTGGAGCCGGCGGAAGGAGCCGGCACCGTGACCGAGGACCGGCTTGTCCGACCACGCCCCGATCGCCTCCTTCCACCAGTCGATGCGGTGGCTCGCGTTCGCCTGGAGCAGTCGCGAGGGGGCGTTGGGCTGGCTGAGGCGCTGCGAGGTCACGCCGCCCCCGGAGGCCGCCGCGCCGACGATGGCCGCGGCGCACATGAGGACCGCGCCGACCAGCGCCACCCGGCGCGCCCCGGGGATCCGCAGCGTCGCGTTCGAGCGGAAAGCCACCCGCCCGAGTGCCGCGGCGGCGACGAGGCCGGCGAGGAACGTCGCGAGGAGGATCAAGCCGTCGCCTGTGCGGGCGCTCAGCGACAGGTTGTCGGTCGTCAGGCCGTGGAGGGTCAGCCCGACCAGCAGCGCCGGGACGCACGCCAGCCCCGCGATCACCGCCAGCGGCAGCAGCCGGCCCCGGTCCTCCGACAGCGCGAGCTGGAGCAGCAGCACGGCGACCAGGGTGAGCAGCGCGCCGCGCGAGAGGGCGAGCGCCGCGCCGACCAGGAGCGGGACAACGGCGAGCAGCGCCGCCAGCCGCACGCGTTCGGCGTTCGCGTAGTCGGTGGCGGCGGCCAGGCCGGCGGGCACCGCCATGACGAGGAGGATCGCCAGCCCGTTCCAGTAGCCGAT
>JBJMLJ010000403.1:0-2214 GCA_045805365.1 Thermoleophilaceae bacterium | reverse complement strand
GCCGCGCAGCAGGTCGCGCGGCTGGGCGCGAATGCCCTGCGCGTGGGCGAGGTGACAGGCGTCGTGGTAGGCGACCTTCATCGGCAGCGGGGCGCGCTCCGCCCGCGGCTCGAGGTCGCCGAGGAGCTCGGTGGCGTCGCGAACCTTGGCGGCGAAGGCCTCGGCACGCTCGGCCCAGGCGCGCTCCTCGCGCAGCAGGTGGGCGTAGTCCTTCATCCCGGAGCCGCAGCCCGCGGCGTTGACGACGATCGTGTCGTAGCCCTCGAGCGCCTCGATCGCCGCCTTGGCCAGGGGGCGCGCGTCGTCGCCGGCGTGGAGCTGGAGCGAGCCGCAGCAGCGCGGCCGGCGAGGGGCGTGCACCTCGAAGCCCTCCGCCGCCAGCGCCCGGGCGGTCGCCTCGTTCACGTCGCCGAACAGCGCCCGCTGCACGCAGCCTTGGAGGAGCGCGACGGTGCCGCGCTTCTCGCCGCTGGCGGGGAAGCGCTCCGGCAGCCGCTTCAAGGCCTGGCGAAGCCCGACCTTCGGCCCCAGCGGGTGCAGCCGCGCCAGCGGCGCCAACGGGCGCAGCCGGCCGGGGTGGGGGAAGAGCGCGAACAGCGCCCGGCGCTTGAGCCTGTCCCATGGCGACCGCTCGTGATTCCGCTCGACCTGCGCGCGGGTGTCCTCGATCAGCTTGTCGTACTGCACGCCGGACGGGCAGGCCGTCACGCAGGCCATGCAGCCCAGGCAGCGGTCCCAGTGCTCGACCATCTCCGGCGACAGCTCCGACCCCTCCTCGAGCCCGGCCTTCATCAGCACGATGCGCCCGCGAGGCGAGTCCATCTCCTCGCCCCAGAGCGCGTACGTGGGGCAGGTCGGCAGGCAGAAGCCGCAGTGCACGCAGTCGTCGATCAGGTCGAGCTCTGGCGCCCGCTCGGTGTCGAAGGCGCGCGTCATGGCAAGAGGCCGGGGTTGAGCACCCCGGCGGGGTCGAAGTGGTCCTTGAGGCGGCGCATCAGCTCCAGCAGTCCGGTTTCGAACCCGCCCCAGGGGTCCAGGCGCTCGCGGACCACCCTCGGGGCGTCGAGCACGACGCAGGGGAGCGGGGAGAGCTCGCGCCTGAGCTCCTGCACGGCCTCGACGGACTCGTCCGCCGAGCGCTCCTCAATCGCCATCCACGACAGCCCGAGCCCTGCCCGGCCGACCACGCGGGCGCCGAGGCGGGTGGCGGCCGCCAGCACCTCGGCGGCCCGGCTCGGCGCGCCCGAGACGCGCACCACCGTGCCGCCGGCCGAGCGTTGGCCGTTGCGCTGAAGCGACCAGACGCTCTCGTCGTCCTCGACCAGCGAGCCCTCGAGGCCCGCATCGGCCATCAGCCGCAGCGCCGCCTCGGCCTGCTCGCGGGCGGCCGCCCCGGCGAAGCGGGCGAGGAGCGCGCCGTCGCCGCCGCCCCAGCGCACGTCCAGGCAGAGATGCTCGAGCGGCGACCTCGAGAGCTCGATGGCCGCCGCCGCCAGGGTGGACGAGTCGGTGGTGCCGCCGGCGGCGGTGGCCGTCTGCTCGGGACGCGGATGCAGGCGCACGGAGACCTCGACGATCGCCCCCAGCGTCCCGAACGAGCCCGCGAGCAGCTTGCCGAGGTCGTAGCCCGCGACGTTCTTGATCACCTTGCCGCCGGACTTGATGACGTTGCCGTCGGGCAGCGCCGCCCTCACACCGAGCACCAGGTCGCGCGGGCCTCCGTAACGGGAGCGCAGCGGCCCGGAGTCGCCCGCGGACACCACGCCGCCGATCGTGGCGCCGTCGGCGGGGGGGTCGAGCGCCAGCATCTGGCCCGCCTCGGCGAACTTCTGCTGGGCCGCCGCGAGCGGCACGCCGGCCTCGAGCACCGCGGTCAGGTCGCCGGCGTTGTGCTCGACGATCCGGTCGAGCCCGGCCGTCGTCACCTCCACCTCCGCCTCGACCGGGCGGCCCCAGCCGAGCTTCGTCCCGCCGCCGACGATCCTCACGGGCGTCCCGGCTTCGGCGGCCTCGCGCAGGGCGGTCGCCGCGTCCGGCTCAGAAGCGATCGGCAACCCCCGCCACCTCCAGCGGGTGCTGACGGTACGGCCCCGGCACCTCGCCGCACAGCCTCGGCGTCGGCATGAGCTTCCCCGGATTGGCGAGCTGGGCGGGGTCGAAGGCGCAGCGCAGCTTCTGGAACGCCGCGAGATCCGCCTCGCCGAACATCTCCGG
>JBJMLJ010000402.1:0-4246 GCA_045805365.1 Thermoleophilaceae bacterium | reverse complement strand
GGTGGCGCTCGCGCTGCCGGCCAACGCCGCCGCCGGCGAATGGCTGGCCGGCGACCTCCACGTCCACACGACCTACTCGCACGACTCCTACGGCGGTCCCGCCGACGACAACACCGGCCCGGACGAGGCCTACACGCTCGGCTGGAGCGTGCGCGACCAGTTCACGATCGCCAAGACGCGCGGGCTCGACTACCTGGCGATCACCGACCACAACGACATTCGCTCGCAGTCCGACCCGGGCTTCGGGGCCGGCGGCCTGATCGCGATCCCCGCCTATGAGAACTCGCTCAAGGGGCACGCCCAGATGCTGGGCGCACGAAAGCTCTACGACAACGGCGACCAGTCCGCGGCGGCGGTGCAGGCGCTGGCCGACGCCCTGCGGGCCGACGGCGGCCTGTTCCAGGCCAACCATCCCTACGACCCGCGCTGGGAGTACGGCTACGACGTCCGGCCCGACTCGGTCGAGGTCTGGAACCTGCCCCGCTACTACCAGCCGCCGTTCCCCTCGGCGAGCGACAACGACTACGCGACCCGCTACTGGGAGGGCTGGCTCGACAGAGGGGTGCACGTCACGGCCACCGGCGGCAGCGACAACCACTGGCGCTCCACGACCGCCGCCCAGGGAGCGGGGCAGCCGACGACCTGGGTGTACGCGGACGGGCGCACGCCGGAGGCGATCCTGGCCGGCATCCGCGCCGGCCACACCTTCATCTCCTACCAGCCGCCCGCGTACGCGGGCCCGCGGGTCTACCTCCAGGGAGACGCAGATCGCGACGGCCGCTACGAGTCGATGGTGGGGGACACGGTGCCCGCCGGCACGCCCCTGCGCGTGCGTGTCGCCGGCGCGCCGGGCGCGTATCTGAGCGTGGTCGGCGACGGCGGCAAGCCGGCGTTTCGTCCGGTCCCGGTGACCTCGGGCCGCTTCGAGAGGCGCTTCACGCTGCCGTCCGGCGCCCACTGGGTGCGGGCCGAGGTCTACGGAAACGACCTGCTCGAGCAGCGCTCGGCCGCCTGCGAAGGACCTCTCGGCGGCCAGACGACCTACTGCCGCAACCGCATCCTCGCGCTGGCCATGACATCGGCCCTGTACCTCGGCAGCGAGTAAAACTTGTCCGTGGCGGTAGCCGCGGACACCAAGCTGGTCTACGACTTCTCGGAGGGCTCGCGCGACATGCGCGAGCTGCTCGGCGGCAAGGGCGCGAACGTCGCCGAGATGACGCGCGTGCTCGGAGCGGAGCGGGTGCCGGCCGGGTTTACGATCACGACCGAGGCCAGTGTCGCCTACATGAACGGCGACGGGCGCTTCCCCGAGGGGCTCGACGGGCAGATCGCGGACGGCCTCGCCCGGTTGGAGGAGATGGCGGGCAAGCGGCTCGGGGATGCGGACGATCCGTTGCTCGTCTCCGTGCGGTCGGGCGCCCGCGAGTCGATGCCGGGCATGCTCGACACGATCCTGAACCTCGGCCTGAACGACCGGTCGGTCGCGGGCCTGGCCGCGTCCACCGACAACGAGCGCTTCGCGTGGGACTCCTACAGGCGCTTCGTGCAGATGTTCGGCAACGTCTGCAAGGGGATCCCGGGCGCGCGCTTCGAGGACGCGATCGAGGCGCGCGGCGAGGACGACCTGCGGGCGCTGGTCGAGGAGTTCAAGCGCATCTACCGCGACGAGACCGGCGAGGACGTGCCGCAGGATCCGCGCGATCAGCTCGAGGCCGCGATCCGCGCCGTATTCGACTCCTGGCTCGGCGATCGCGCGGTCCACTACCGCCGGCTCAACCGGATCCCGGACGAGTGGGGGACGGCGGTGAACGTCCAGCAGATGGTCTTCGGCAACAGGGGCGACGACTCGTGCTCGGGCGTCGCCTTCTCGCGCGACGAGGTGACCGGAGAGCCGAGCCCGTCGGGCGACTTCCTGCCGAACGCCCAGGGCGAGGACGTCGTTTCCGGGGTACGCACGCCGCGCGACCTAAGCGAGCTGAAGGACTCGATGCCCGAGGCGCACGCGGAGCTGATGGAGATCCTGCGGACGCTGGAGCGCCACTACAAGGACATGCAGGACACCGAGTTCACGGTGGAGCAGGGCAGCCTCTACATGCTCCAGACCCGCAACGCGAAACGGCCCGCCCAGGCGGCCGTGCGGTTCGCGGTCGACGCCGTGGCCGAGGGCCTCCTGACCCGTGAGGAGGCGCTGCGAACGATCGACGCGGATCGCCTGGACGGCCTGCTGCACGACTCCTTCGCGCCAGGCGCCGACTACGACGTCATGACGAAGGGCGTGCCCGCGTCGCCCGGCGCGGCCAAGGGCGAGATCGTCTTCACGGCCGAGGACGCGGTGGCGGCCGCCGAGGACGGGCGCGACGTGATCCTGGTGCGTCCCTTCACCGAGGCCGACGACGTGGCCGGCTTCCACGCCGCCCAGGGCATCCTGACGAGCAAGGGCGGCAAGGCGAGCCACGCGGCGCTGGTCGCCCGCGGGATGGGGAAGCCGTGCGTGGCGGGCGCGGGCGAGCTCGAGGTCGACCTCAAGGCGAAGCGAGTGCGCGCCGGCGACACCGAGCTGGGCGAGGGCGACATGATCGCCATCGACGGGAGCAACGGCGAGGTCACGGCCGACGACGTGCCGCTCGAGGCGCCGGAGATGAGCGACGCGTTCCAGACCGTCCTCGGCTGGGCCGACGAGCTGCGAACGCTGGGAGTCCGGGCGAACGCCGATACCCCCGAGGACGCCGCCCGCGCACGCGAGTTCGGCGCCGAGGGGATCGGGCTGTGCCGCAGCGAGCACATCTTCCTGGGCACCGAGCACCAGGAGCGAATGCAGGCAATGATCATGGCCGAGTCGGAGGAGCAGCAGGCGGGGGCCCTCGACGACCTGCTCTCGCTCCAGGAGGAGCACTTCGCCGGCCTCTTCGAGGCGATGCGGGGGCTGCCTGTGACGATCAGGCTGCTCGACCCGCCGCTACACGAGTTCATCCCCAACGCCGAGCAGCTCGCCCAGGAGGTGGAGCGGGCGCGGATCGAGGAGAGCGACGACCTCGAGGAGCTCACGCACACGCTGGAGCGCGTGCACGAGCTTGCCGAGACGAACCCGATGCTCGGCACACGCGGCGTCCGGCTGGGCGTGCTGGAGCCCGACGTCTACAGGATGCAGATGCGGGCGATCGTTCGGGCGGCGCTCGCCGAGCGGAAGCGGAGCGGTGAGCCGCCCCGGCTCGAGGTCATGGTCCCGCTCGTGACCTACGAGCAGGAGCTCGAGCTGATGCGCGAGCTGCTCGAGCGCGTGGCGCGGGAGGAGGACGGCGACGGGCTCGACATCGCCATCGGCACGATGATCGAGTTGCCGCGGGCCTGCTTCGTGGCGGACCGGATCGCCGAGCAGGCCGACTTCTTCTCCTTCGGCACCAACGACCTGACGCAGACGGCGCTGGGCTTCTCGCGCGACGACGTCGGCGGTCTGCTCGCCCGCTACCTCGAGCTGAAGATCGTCGACCGCAACCCGTTCGAGACGATCGACAAGCCCGGCGTCGGCTGGCTCGTGCGGCTGGCCGCATGGGTGGGGCGCGAGGCCAAGCCCGACCTGAAGCTCGGGATCTGCGGTGAGCACGGTGGCGACCCCGAGTCGATCGCCTTCTTCCAGCTCGCCGGGCTCGACTACGTGAGCTGCTCGCCGTACCGCGTGCCTATCGCCCGGGTTGCGGCGGCGCAGGCGGCCATAGCCGAGCAATAGGGTCTCGTCCCGTGGAGGGAGCACGTCAGGCCGTCGCCGATGCCTGCCGACGTCTGGCGCGCGAGGGGCTCGTCCACTCCACGGCCGGGAACGTGAGCGCGCGAGTGGACGACCACGTCGTCGTCACTCCCACGGGGGCGGTCCTCGCCGACCTCCGGGCCGACCTCACGACCGTCGTCGACATGGAGGGGAACGTGGTCGAGGGCGAGCTGGCGCCGACGTCCGAGCTCTTCCTGCACCTCGGCATCTACGAGCGCTTCGACGCCGGCGCCGTGGTCCACACGCACTCCGCGGTCGCGACTGCGCTCAGCTGCGTGATCGAGGAGCTGCCGCCCGTCCACTACCAGATGCTCGCCTTCGGAGGGAGCGTGCGGGTCGCGGCCTACGCGACCTTCGGCAGCCGCGAGCTGGCGGAGAACGTGCACTTCGCCCTCGAGGGGCGCTCGGCGGCGCTCATGCAGAACCACGGAGCGGTCTGCTTCGCGTCGGACTGCGGCGCCGCGACCGAGCTGGCGCTGCTGC
>JBJMLJ010000401.1:0-2302 GCA_045805365.1 Thermoleophilaceae bacterium | reverse complement strand
GTCGGCCATCCCGATCCCCAGCCCGCGGAGGTCGGGAAGCCGGCCCACGTCATCCATCGCAAAGGGCTCGGGAAGCCGCGTCTGGTAGCGCCAGAAGCGCGGGCCGCCACCGAGCATCTCCGCGGGGATGGTGGGATCCCACCAGGGCTTGTCCTTTGGCCAGCCGTTGAGCAGCATGTGCGTCGCCTCGGTGGCGTGGTCGGCCTGGCCGTCGAGGATCGCCTCGAGCAGCGCCTCGCCGCCCTTCCGCGGCCGGAGCCAGCCGATGATCCCTCCCCAGCCGTAGTCGAGCGACTTCTCCCAGAACCCGGTGCCGACCGAGATCACCAGCAGCTCGTCCGGGTCCTCGAGCGGGCCGGGCGCCTCGGTGCGCCTGAGCGCCATGCTTACTCCCGCGAGCGTCGGGTTCGCGGCGAACACCCCGCCGTCGATCAGCCGCGCGCTGCCCAGCCGCTCGGGATCGAAGTAGGTCGGGGCGGCGGCGGTCCCGAGCGCCACGTCGACCATCTTCTCCTCCGGCTTGGCGTCCGCCTCGCCGGCGCCCGGCGCGCCCCAGTTGGTGAAGAGGCGCGGGCCGCTGTGCGCGGCGTCGTAGGTCGTGATCAGCACGTCCGTGCAGGCGTCCTTGAGCTGCGCCTCTCCGATGAGCGTGGGTCGCTCGAGCACGGCGGCCAGCTGGGCCAGCGGATACTTGGGCCACACGAGGCCCCAGGGGTCGAGCAGACGACGCAACAGCGGCCTCCGGAAGATCGCGCGGCCGTCCGACTCGTACATCGACGCCGCCTCCGCCGCCGACAGCTTCGGCCGTCCCTTCTCGTCCGGGATGGTCAGCGCGGCCGCGAGGAGGCCGCCGGTCGAGGTACCGGCGATTTGGTGGAAGCAGTCGGCGATGCGAGGTACGTCGATGCCTCGGTCCCGCCAGGGCCCGGCCGCCTCGCCGGCCTCGCCGAGCGCCTCCGCGAGAGCGGCCTCCAGGCGCTCGAGAAACAGCGCCGGGATGAGCCCTCGTATCCCGCCGCCGTCCACCGACAGCACGCGGAACTTGACGTCCGCCGGGATCTCCTGGTCGCTGGGCGGCCGGTTCACGGCCCCGGCGGCAGGCCCGCGCTCCGCATCGCGATCGCGACGTCGTGGCGGCGGCCGTCGGGACCGACGTTGTAACGCTCTTCCTGCAGGCCCTCGATGTCGTCGTTCTCCCTGCCCAGGTAACCGAGCATGTGGTCGAACGAGCGGTTCTCCATCATCAGTACGACGATGTGCTTCAGCCGCTTGAGGCGCTCCTCTGCGGTCATGGGCCTAGATCGGATACTGCCGCGAGCCCTGCTGGACGCTGATCCAGCGGAGCTCAGTGAACTCCTCCAGGGCGGCCGTGCCGCCGAAGCGGCCCCATCCGCTCGCCTTGACGCCGCCGAACGGCATCTGGGCCTCGTCGTGGACCGTTGAGCCGTTGACGTGGCAGATGCCGCTCTCGATCTGGCGCGCGAGGTCGAGTGCGGTCGGGACGTGGCGGCCGAACACCGCGGCCGCGAGCCCGTACTCGGTGTCGTTGGCGACGCGCACGGCCTCGTCCGGGCCGTCGACGTCGACGACGCCCACCACCGGGCCGAACGACTCCTCGCCGTAGATCCGCATGTCCGGCGTGATGCCGCGCACCACGGTCGGCGGGAAGAGCGGGCCCTCGGGCTCGCCGCCGGTGAGCACGTCGGCGCCGTGGGAGGCCGCGTCCTGCACCAGCTCGCTGACGCGCTCGACCGCGCTCGCGTTGACCAGCGGCCCGATCTGCGTGTCCGGTGCACGTGGATCGCCGACCTTCAGCGCCCGCGCCTTCTCGACCAGCCTGCCGGAGAAGTCGTCGGCCACGGAGCGGTCGACCACGATCTTCTCGGTCGACATGCAGATCTGCCCCTGATGCATGAAGGCGCCGAACTTGGCCGCGGCCACGGCCTCGTCGAGGTCGGCGTCCTCGAGCACGATCATCGGCGCCTTGCCGCCGAGCTCGAGCAGCACGCGCTTGAGGTGGCGGGCGGCGTTCTCCGCCACCAGCCGGCCGACCCGCGTTGAGCCGGTGAAGTTGATCCGGCGGACGCCGGGATGGGTGATCAGCTCGTCGACCACGTCGGCCGCGTCGTCGGCCTCGTGGGTGACCAGGTTGATCACGCCCGGCGGGAGACCGGCGTCGTCGAGGGCCCGGGCGATCTCGGCGTGGGTCCGCGGGCAGATCTCGGACGCCTTGAGCACGACCGTGTTCCCGTAGGCGAGCGGGGAGGCGACCGCCCGCGTGCCGAGGATGACCGGCGCGTTC
>JBJMLJ010000400.1:0-7484 GCA_045805365.1 Thermoleophilaceae bacterium | reverse complement strand
CGCCGCTCTTCGCGGCCGCCGAGAGACGCGAGTACGCGGAGGCCACTCGCTTCAAGTCCTTGACGATTGCGTCGTTGGTGGGGCGCTCCGCAGGGCCGACGGGGGCGCCCCGGATGGCGGCGGCCGCGTCAGAGGCGGCGCCGGCGAGCCGTCGGGCGGCCCGGCTCTGTGCGCTCGAAGTTCGAGCCGCGTGAAGGTCGTCGCGGCCACTCGTCCGCCGCTTGCGCAGGTCGCTGAGGGCGGAGTTGATGGCGCTGGCGTACGCGGCTCGCGGTCCGAGCTCGAGCGCCTTCGCGTTCACCACCCGGAGGGTGCCGGCGACGCGCTCACACGCGCCGGTCGATGCGGTCACCCCAGCCAGGCAACCGACGGTGACAACCGAGCTCGCGGTCGGCACGACGAAGAGCGTGACCTTGCCGCTGAGCCCCCGCGGTCGCAGGTCGCGGTAGCGGTATGCGTGAAGCCGACCAAGACGCACGGTTTGGGAGCTGGGGAACCCATCGAGCAGTGGGAGGAACTGACTGGGCAGCAGGGTCGCCCCGGCGCCATCGGAGGTGCCCACTACGAGCTGGTCGAGGCCATGCGAGTAGCCGTGGGCGCCGGTGAGACGAAGACCCGGGATTTCCGGTACGGCGGCTGAGGCACGCCAGGTAGCTGGCAGCTGAAGCCTTGCGGGGCCGGCCGCTCCTTGATGTGACGCCGTCTGAGAGCCGCTGCCCGACGCTCCCACCATGTAGCCGCCGACCAGTACGACGGCGGCGAGGGCCGCGAGCAGCAGGCCCAATCTCGAGCGACGGGAGCGGCCCGGACGGTCGAGCTGAGCCGTCACGACCGACTCGTGCGGCTCGCTCGGCAGGGTCTCGGCGGCGGGGACGCGGGCCTCTTCCGTACTCACGCGGGACTCCGCCTCCCTGACGCCCGCGTCCTCGGCCCTCTCGACCGGGGGCGGCGGCCTCATCGCTGCGCGCGTCTGCGGCCCGAAGCACTCCTCCGCTTCCTGTATCAGGGCGACCGGCGACGGGAAGCGAGCGTCGGGTTCCTTCGCCATGCCCCGCGCGACCACTCCGTCGAGTGCTTCCGGGAGCTCCGGTCGCTCCTTCGAGATCGACGGCGGTGGTAGTGACAGGTGGCTGTAGAGCACGGCCACCTCTGAGTCCTTCGGGTAAGGCACGACCCCGGTAAGGCACTCATAGAGCACGGCCGCGAGCGAATAGGTATCCGTGCGGCCGTCGGTCGGCTCAGCGCGGATCTGTTCCGGCGACATGTAGTCGAGGGTCCCGACGAAGCGCCCGGTACTGGTGAGGCTGCGCTCACCCATGACCTTCGTGAGCCCGAAGTCGGCGAGGTACGCATGATCCCGCGCTCCGACGAGAATGTTCTGCGGCTTGACGTCACGGTGGATGAGACTGGCTTCGTGCGCCGCGCCGAGCGCGTCGGCCACCGGTGAGAGGAGCCGGATGGTTCGCGCCGCGTCCAGCTCTCGGGAGACGATCAGGTCCTTGAGCGTCGGGCCCCGCACAAGGCGCATCGCGAAGAAGAGACCCTCCTCCGTCTCGCCGGCCTCGTGCACCGCGACGATGTTCGGGTGATCGATGTTCGCTTGCCGAAGTCCTTCCCGGCGGAACCGCTCGCGGACCTGCTCGTCCTCATGAAGGTTGGGGGAGATCACTTTGAGTGCGACCTTGCGGTTCAGTGAGAGCTGGGTCGCCTCGTAGACGATGCCCATCCCTCCCATCCCGAGCACGCCGTCGATCCGGTAGCCGGCGACCAGTGTGCCGGCGGTCAGCACGTCGCGCCGTCGGTTCACGGCTACTTGACGACGACGGTGGGGCCCTCGGTCAGCCCAGAGCTGCCACCGCTGCTCGAGCCGCCGCCGCTGCTCGAGCCGCCGCCGCTGCTCGAGCCGCCACCGCTGCTCGAGCTCCCCGTGCTGGCGCCCGAGGAAGTCGAGGCCGACGACGACGACCCGCTGCTGGTAGTCGTGGTGGCCGTCGCCTGAGATGAGCTCTGGCTTGGCGAACGCAGCGCCGGGAGCCCCGCCGCGGAGCCGAGCGATTGCACCTTAGGGTTATCGCCGTTGGGCCGGGCAGAGTGGACCGCGGCCCCAGTCGAGTGCTGGTCCCGCGACCCGCGCCCTAGCGCGAATGCCGTGGCGAACAGCGCCAGGGCCAGGAGGATCCCGGCTATCAGCGGGACGGGTGCCCGGCTCGAGTGGGTCTGGGCACTAGCCGCCACTTGGTCGGTAACACCTCCAGCTGTAGGCGTCGTTCACGTTGGTCGCATGCGCCGTGGCATCCGGCCTGGAGTACTCGTACTGGCATGCGCCCTGGACGTCGATCGAGTCTTTCCTGGCCGAGTCGAAGCAGCGCCAGTTGTACGCGGCGTACGACGCGTACCTCGGACCCTCGAGCTCGGCCCCGTCGTATCCCAGGCTCTTGCAGTAGCCGTCCAGGTCCACGCTCCCGAGCTCGACCTCACCGCTGGACGAGGGCTGATGGCGGCTGTAACACCTCCAGCTGTAGGCGTCGTTCAGGTCCGCCGCCTTGGCAGTGGCGTCCGGGAGTCCGTATTCCGCTCGACAGGCGTCTTGAACGTCGATCGAGTCCGTCCTAGTCGAGTCGAAGCAGCGCCAGTTGTAGGCGGCGTAGGGTCCCTCGATCGGACCATCGAGCTCGGCGCCGTCGTAGCCGCGACGCTGGCAGTACGCCTTCAGGTCGACGCTGCCGAGCTCCTTCGCCCCGGCCGGCGGCGCTGGGGGAGAGCAGCACGGCCGGGGGGATGTGCCGCTGGTGGCCACCGGCACCGTGACGGGTTTCTTCGGGCTGCGCTTGCCTTTGCACGACCTCCGCGGCTTGCGGCTTCCGGGCCGGAGGCAGCGCTCCGTACGCCTCGCCGTGCCCCGTGTGCCTAGACGCGAGAAGTGGAAGTGCGAGTAGCCGAAATACCGGCCCACGAGCCCAGGCTTCGTGATCCGGATTTCGAGCACGAGACGCGGCGACAGCAGCTTGCCGGAGAGGTGGGCGACGAAGTGCCGAACGCTCCTGCTCCTGAGCTGACCGTGGCAGGCTCGGCAAGCTGCCTCGACATGAGATCCCCGTGGGTGCCGGGCCTTGATCGCCTCCAGATGAATTCCGACGAAGCTGCGGTCCCGATAGACGGGTCGGAGGTACAGCCTTGGCTTCTGCGAGATATGGACTGTGCGGGCTGAGGCGGCCGAGCCACTCATCGCGAGCAGGGCGACTGCGGCGATTCCCGCCACGAGAAGCAATGTTCTCTGTGGGCGCGGTTGTCGGGGAGGGACTGCCAGAGCGGATCCGGGGCGAGGGCGATCTCCAGCGTAGGTCAGGCATGTTGCTTTCGCCAGCGGCCGCGTACCTAGAGCTCCGTAGCCTCGATCACCCCGGGCGGGTTCCACTTGAAGGGACCCGTCGGGAACTGGACCCGGAGGAAGCGGTGCGGCGCGGAAGCCTCGAAGTGGGCGACGACCGGCGGCATCAGCGCGTCCAGCAGGCTGTCGAGCGCCTTGTCGACCTGCTCGAAGCTCGGCCGGACCCGGACGCGCCAGGCGGGCATGTCCCCAACCGGAAGCGAGACCTTCTCCTCCTTCTCGACCTTGGTCTCGACCTGCCAGTAGACGGTGGCCGCCAGCCAGACCGAGAGGCCGCGGCGGGCGCCGCTCTCGAATTCGAGGCCGCGTAGGGCCAGCGCGCAGCCGAGCAGCGGGGCGAGGTCGCGCGGATAGGACTCCACCTCGCCGCCCCACTGGAGCACCTTGCCCCCGCGAAAGCGGGCCCGATCCGAATAGAGCGATTCCGCGGAGCCGTCGAAGACCTCCATCGAGGTGGTCTCCGCGAAGACCTGGCCGGAGCGGCGGCGGAAATCGGTGACCACGCGCACTTCCGTTTGCTGGGCCACGCGGACGACGACCGATTGGCGGTAGAGATCGCGGCCGCCGTCGGAGACCCGCGAGACGGCGATCTCGCCCGTGCCCGCCTCCTCGCCGCCCACGAGCCCGCGGTAGGCCATCCGCTCGCCGTCCGGGATATCGGGATCGAGGAACGGGCCTTCCACGGGCGCGGCAGGCTAGCGACTACCCGATCGTGTCCACCTTCCAGGCGCCGCTGATCTTCTTCAGCGGCGCCTTGGTCGTGTGGCTGCCGAACATCGTCGTCGCCCGGGCCTTGCTGCCGCTGATCGTGACTCGGACCACGTGAGGCGTCTGCGTGTACGAGAAGGAGAGCTGGTTGAAGATCTTCTTGTAGGCGGAGCCGCAGGTCTTGGCGTCCTGGATGCTGCCGATCGCGATCACCTTCTCCTTCGCGGAGGGGGTGATGCTGCGGCAGAGCACGGCGGTGTCCTCGTTCTCGAGCCCGGTGTAGAAGTCGCTCACCACGCCGGCGATCTCGCGCCCGGCCGCCGTGTGGAGTTTGCCCGGATCGACCGAAGGGGTGGTGGTCGTCTGGGTATTGGTGGAGGCCGGCACCGGCGTGCCGTTGGCGAACCCGGTCAGGCCGTCGAGCTTCCAGTCGCCGCCCCGCTTGGCGAACTTCACCTTCATGTCGATGAACGAGGAGTCCTGGGCGGAGGCGGTGGCGTGTGAGCCGGTGATCGTCAGGCGCTTGAGGTTGGTGATCGGAAGCTGCTTGTTCAGCTTTGACACCCCGTCCGTGCAGGTGCCGACGCCCGCGGTGAAGGCCGCCGCGTCCTGGAAGCGCTTGGTGGAGAGCGAGCACCAGGCCGGCCAGTCGTTCGTTCCGCCCGCCGAGGTGAGCTTGGTGTAGAGCTTGTCGATCGCGGCGCGGTCACTCACCGGCTTGCCAGAGCCGGAGCCCCCGCCACAGCCAGACAGAACTACCAGGGCCGCCAGCAGGGCGGCCGAACCGCGTCTCACGAGTCGAAACTAACCGAAAAGCGGAAGCCTGCGGCGCCGCGCCAGCGTGTCCATCCCGCGCTGGAGGTGGGCGCAGACCTCGTCGTACTTCGACTTCACGTACTCGTCGTCCGAGGCGCGCTCGGGGTCGTGCTCGACCTCGACGGGCTCCTGGAACGCGGTGCGAATCTTGGTGGGGAAGGGGATCTCGGGCAGGGCGGCAAACGAAACGCCCCAGGGCGCCTGTAGCGCGATCGGGAAGCGCTTCAGCCGCGCGAGCTGGTTTAGCCGCAGCGCCTTGGCGAGGCGGCGGCCGGAGAAGATGACCGGCATGGCGTCGGGGCCGCCCACGGTGGAGACGGGAACGATCGGCACCCCGGTCTGAATCGCGAGCCGGACGAAGCCCATGCGGCCGGCGAGTACCGCTTCGTCGCGCTTGGTCCAGGGCCGCAGCGAGTCGACCTCGCCGCCCGGCCAGAGCGCCACGTCGCGTCCCTCGGCCAGGGCGCCGGTGATGCTGTCCGGCGCCGCCGGCAGCACGCCCATCTTGCGGAAGTACCAGCCGATGCCGGGGAAGGCCATCAGCGCGTCGTGGGCGGTGCCGTGAAGGGGACGCTCCTCGCCGAAGTGGCGCCACCACTGCAAGCCAACCGTCCAGGCGTCCCAGACGAAGGGCGCGCCGGAGTGGATGCCGATGACGAGGGTCGGCGGCTCGGGGATGCGCTCCCAGCCCTCGATCTGCATGCGGAACCAGTAGTCCACGAGCGGATTCCAGAAGTACTTCTGGAGCTCGAACATCTGGGCTTCGCGCTCGTCGAGCGACCAGTCACCCGCGCGCGAGGCGACCCAGCCGGCCGCGCCCGACATCTTCTTTCGTCGCTGGTCGACCTTCTTGCGGGCGGCCTCGGCTGCCTCCTGGCGGCGAGCGCCCGGCGAGCCGTTCTTCGACCCGCGCCGGCGGGTTCGCTTCTTGGGGGACGTCTGTCGAGTCCGCTGCGCCATCTGTGAACGCGTACCCGGCCGCCCCGAGGCCTAACTGGGGATTGACTTCGACCGTGGGGAGGTCCAGGGTGGGGTCACCCCCATCCCTCCAAAGGAGGACTCCCATGGCCATCTTGATCGTCCACCAGGGCGCCGACTGGAACGCAGAGCTCTACGACCGCACGATGGAGCGCGTGATCCCCGACCCGTCGAACCCGCCCGAGGGCATGGTCTCGACCTACGCCGCCCCCGGCGAGAACGGCGGCTTGCGCGTCGTCGACGTCTGGGACTCGCAGGCGGAGTGGGAGCACTTCCGCGACGACACCCTGATCCCCGCTGTCCAGGAGCTCCAGGGACCGCCGTTCACGTCGGAGATCACTGAGGTGCACAACGCGATCGTGAGGGAGCCGGTCAGCGCGTAGATCGCTCGAGCCGGCTGCGGACCCAGAACAAGGTCACGAACGCCGAGGCCGCGAGCAGGATCACACCGAATACGAGGAAGGCGCCGAACGACGTCATCCGCTTGACCAACCAGGCGAAGTTCATGCCGAAGAAGCCGGTGAAGACGGTCAGCGGCAGGAAGACGGTCGCCACGATTGTCAGCCGCTCCATCACCAGGTTCATGCGGTTGGCGACGGCGGAGTTCAGGAGGTCGAGCGCGGCGGAAAGGCGGTCCAGGGCGTCGTCGACGGCGTCCGTGACGCGGATCATCTGGGCCGCCACGTCGCGCAGCTCGTGGTGCTGCGAGGGCTCGAGGCCGGGCAGGTCGTCGAGCTCGTCGACCGCGCGGTCCACGTAGTCGCGCTGGCGGCGCAGGACGCGTAGCGAGCGCAGCAGCCGGCTGCGGCGCCTCAGGATCTCCTGGCGCAGGTCGCCCGGCTCGGCCCTGGCGTCCTCGACCTCGACGGCCTTGGACTCGAGCTCCTCGATGCGCTCGTCGAATGGATCGATCAGGTCGTCGAAGCTGCTGGCGAGGGCGTCGAGCACGAGGCCCACCACCGCCTCCTCGGCCGGCGGCGGGCCCTGACCGAGGTCGTGGCGCAGGTCGTCGAGCGGCGGGCAGGGCTTCTGGTGCAGCGTGATCACCCAATCGCCGCTGATGTACACGTGGACCTCGATCATCTCCCGGGGCTGCGCGCCGTAGAAGACCATCCCTACGTGCGCCTTGTAGCGGCGCAGCTCGGGGGGGCGGCCGAACTGCAGGGCCCGCGACTCGGCCTCCGGATCGAGGACCACCGACTCGACCTGGTCGGGGCGCGGCTCTTTCAGGTCGAGCCAGAAGAACTCGTTCGCGGCGACGAGACCCTTGAGCTCCTCGGAGCTGGCATCGGTCAGCCACTTCACGCCTGGAAGAAGCTAGACCGGGGCGTGGACGGCTTGCGCACCCGGCCGACCTGTCCCACTATGGATCACGGTTTGGACATCGGTAAGCCAGAAAGAGAACGAGAGATCGAAGTCGTGCCGCTGGAGGAGCCGACGCCGTCGCCGGCGCCCGCTCCGGACCCGGCGATCGAGCCCGTCGAAGAGCCGATCCCGGCGTGAGCGAGGAGCGGAGCCCGAGCGCTGGTCGGGCGAGCACCGGAGCACGGTCTCTGCTGGTCGAGCCGATCCTCGGCTGGCGGATCTGGCACGT
>JBJMLJ010000399.1:0-1541 GCA_045805365.1 Thermoleophilaceae bacterium | reverse complement strand
CGAGGCCACCGTCACCGGCCATGAGCGCGGCCCCAAGCTGCGGGTGCTCAAGTTCAAGCCAAAGAAGGGCTACAAGCGGCGCACCGGGCATCGCTCCGAGCTGACCCGGCTCGAGATCGGCGACATCAAGGTCGCCGCGCGCCGCGCCCCGGCCAAGAAGAAGCCCGCCGCGAAGAAGGAGGAGGCCGACGATGGCTCATAAGAAGGGTCTGGGTTCGAGCCGCAACGGCCGCGACTCGCAGGCGCAGCGCCTCGGCGTCAAGGTCTTCGCCGGCGAGGTCGTGAGCGGCGGCGAGATCATCGTCCGTCAGCGCGGCACCCGCTTCAAGCCCGGCGACGGCGTCGGGCTCGGCAAGGACGACACGCTGTTCGCCAAGCGCGCCGGCATCGTCGACTTCACGAGCGGCCGCCGGGGCAGGCTCGTGAGCGTTTTGCCCGAGGAGTAATCTCCCCGCCCGCATGCGGGCCAAGCTCAGCGTTGCCGCCGTAGTCGCCCTCGTCGCGCTACCGGCTGCCGCGAGCGCGGACACACTCGTGACGGTCGGCTCGCCGTCCACGCCGTTCCCGCAGAACAAGCAGAACGAGCCTCGGGTGGCGATCGATCCGTCGAATCCATCGGTGCTGGCGGCGGGCTCCAACGACGAGATCGACCTCGCGCCCTGCGACGGAAGCGACTGCCCCTTCACCCAGGGCGTGGGCGTATCCGGTGTCTACCTCTCCTTCAACGGCGGGGCCAGCTGGGGCCAGCCGACCTACACCGGCTTCTCCGCCCGCACGGGCACTCCGGGGACCGGCCCGATTGGAACGCTGCCGAACTACGACACGCACGGCCTGGCCTCCGATGGCGACCCGGTTCTGGCCTTCGGCCCGCGCCGCGGCTCGAGCGGCAGGTTCAGCTGGTCAAACGGCTCCCGCCTCTACTACGGCAACCTGACCGCCAACTTCTCGACCGTCCGCAAGGAGGCTGCGTTCAAGGGCTTCGAGGCGGTCGCCGTCTCCTACACCGACTCGGTCAGCGCGGCGGCGGCCGGCTCCAACTCCGCGTGGAGCGCGCCGGTCATCGTCACGCAGACCAGGCAGAGCTCGACCACCTTCAGCGACAAGCCGGATGTCTGGGCGGACAACGCGTCGAGCAGCCCCTTCTTCGGCAACGTCTACGTCTGCTACGCGCAATTCCGCAGCCAGCAGGAGGCGGGCCCGGTGCCGATTACGATCACGCGCTCGACCGACGGCGGCGCCACCTGGTCCAAGCCGAACTCGCTCTCGAACGCGACGAAGGACAAGAACGACATCGAGCGCCAGGGCTGCCAGGTACGGACCGACAGCAGGGGCGGCGTCTACGCCTTCTGGCACGGCAGCGACCACGGCACCCCGGCCCAGTTCATGGACCGCTCCTTCGACGGCGGCGTGAGGTGGGAGCGTCCGCGCGTGGTGGCCCACGTGACCGACGTCGGCCAGTTCGACCTCGTCCGGAGCATCTCCTTCGACGGCATCGCCGGCGCGCGCACGGGCAGCCTCCCGACCGTCGACCTCGCCAACGG
>JBJMLJ010000398.1:0-6623 GCA_045805365.1 Thermoleophilaceae bacterium | reverse complement strand
GGCCGAGCAGGAACGTGGTCAGCAGGCCGACCCGCATCGCGTTCCGGTTCTCGTTCCGGGCGCCCTCGAGCGCGAAGTGCATCGTGAAGCTCGACGAGAGCAGGATCGCGGTGTTGACGCCGGCGATCGCCACCGGCAGTCCGTGTCCGGGCGGCCAGTGGTCGTGATTCACGACCCGGAGGAAGAAGTAGGCCGTGAAGAATGCTCCGAAGAGCATGATCTCCGAGATGATGAAAAGCAGCATCCCGAGGAACTGCGCCTCGACCCGCGAGGAGACGTTGGCCGGCGGCGGCCCGTGGTGGTGCTCGGCCTCGTGGTCGACCGCGGCGGCGCCGATGGCCTCCATCAGGTGGGCACCTCCTCGGGCTCGCTGATCACGTGCTCGACCGGCGTGGACGTCGACGCGCGCACCCGCTCGACCAGGTCGGAGCGCAGCCAGCCCGAGCGGGTCTCGGGGAAGGTCGAGATGATGATCTCGTCGGGCGCGTAGAACTGGAGGGCGTTCTGGACGGCGGTGAAGGGGTCGGGGTGCATGACCTGGCCGATCGCCTCGAGCCCCTCGTCCTCGAGCTGCCCCAGCATGTGGGCCAGGCGCTGGTGGGCGTCGCCGACCCCGGGTTCGCCGCTCTGGGGCGCTATCACGATGAAGCGGCGCGGGTGCTCCGCGGCCTTCTCCTTGAGCAGCTTCATCAGCGGCTCGCCGCCCACGGTCTGATTGGCCACGACGAGCGTGCGGAGCGCCTCGTCGCGCTCGGAGTCGAGATCGACGACCACGTGCTCCACCGGGCGCCGGGTCGCCCTGGTCAGCCGGTCGACCAGGTCCTGGCGAAGCCAGCCGGAGCGTGTCTCCGGGTGGGTGGAGACGATGATCGCGTCGTAGTCCTGGTCGCCCAGCGCGTCCATCACGGCGGCATAGGGGTCCGGATCCATGACCTCCCCGGTGGCATCGATGCCGGCCTCGCGCAGCTGCGCGAGCGTCAGCTCGAGGCGGTTCTCGGCCGCCTCGCGGATCGTGGTGTCGTGGATCACGTAGCCGTGCTTGGGCGCGTTCTGGGGGCAGATCACGTGGACCTGGACGTCGCCCTTGTCGGAGTGCTTCTTGACGGCGTCGATCAGCGCCTGGCCCGCCACCGTCTCGTTGGCCACAACCAGTATTCGGATCATTCGGTGGTCGGCGGCGGCGCGCCTCCACCTCCGGCGGGCACGGCCGCGGGCTTCTTCTCCTTGAACACCGCGTGCACGGCGCCGGGGACGCCGTACTCGTAGGGGCCGCCGACCACGGTCGGCACCTCGTCGAAATTGAAGATCGGCGGCGGCGAGCTGACCTGCCACTCGATCGAGTGCGCGCGCCACGGGTTGGCCTCGGCCTTGGGCCCGTGACGCCAGCTCGAGACCATGTTGTAGACGAAGATCAGGAACGAGAGCCCGAAGATGAAGGCGCTCACCGAGATGATCGCGTTCCAGGTCGCGTACTGCTGGGCGTAGTCGGAGACCCGCCGCGGCATGCCGTCGATGCCGACGATGTGCATCGGGCCGAAGGTGAGGTTGAAGAAGATGAACGAGAACCAGAAGTGCAGCTTGCCGAGCGTCTCGTCGTACATCCGGCCCGTCATCTTCGGGAACCAGTGGTAGAGCCCGGCGAAGATCGTGAAGACAGAGCCGCCGAAGAGCACGTAGTGGATGTGGGCCACCACGAAGTACGTGTCCGACACGTGGATGTCGAACGGGATGACGGCGAGCATGATCCCGCTGATCCCGCCGAGCGTGAACATCGTGATGAAGCCGAGCGCGAACAGCATCGGCGTTCTCAGGTGGATCACGCCTCTCCACAGCGTCGCGAGCCAGGAGAAGATCTTGATGCCGGTCGGCACCGCGATCAGCATCGTCGTGATCATCATCGGCACCCGCAGCCAGGGGAACATGCCCGAGACGAACATGTGGTGCGCCCAGACCGTGAAGCCGAGGATCACGATCGCCACCAGCGAGAAGGCCATCATCCGGTAGCCGAAGATCGGCTTGCGGGCGTTGGTCGAGATGACCTCGCTGATGATCCCGAAGCCCGGCAGCATCATGATGTAGACGGCCGGGTGGGAGTAGAACCAGAAGACGTGCTGGTACATGATCACGTCGCCGCCCGAGCCCGCGCTGAAGAAGTGCGTGCCGAGCGCGCGGTCGAAGAGCACGAAGAACTGTGAGCCCGCGATGAACGGCGTGGCGATCACGACGAGCAGCGAGGTCGTGAAGTTGGCCCACACGAGCAGCGGCATGCGCCAGAAGGTCATCCCCGGCGCGCGCATGGTGATGATGGTCACCAGGAAGTTGAGCGCCGTGGCGATCGAGGAGGCGCCGGCGAACTGCACACCGAGCGTGAAGAAGTTCTGGCCCAGCGGCGTCTCGGTCGACAGCGGGGCGTAGGCCGTCCAGCCGGTGGCGAACGCTCCCCCGTGGACGAGGAACGAGCTGAGCATCATCACGCCGGCGACCGGAAGCATCCAGTAGGAGAGCGCGTTCAGGCGCGGGAACGCCATGTCCGGCGCGCCGATCATCAGGGGGATCACGAAGTTCGCGATCCCGGCGAACACCGGGATGATGAACAGGAAGATCATCAGCGAGGCGTGGACCGAGAACAGCCCGTTGAAGGTGTTGGCGTCCACGAACTGCGAGCCGGGCTGGGCGAGCTCGGCGCGCATGACCATCGCCATCAGGCCGCCGGCGGTGAAGAAGAAGAAGGTCGTGCAGATGTACTGGATCCCGATGACCTTGTGGTCCGTGTTGACGCGGAAGTAGTCCTTCCAGGTCTTGGCCCCGTGGCCGGAGTGGTCCTCGGGCCGGGTCGGGCCGCCTGAGATCCAGTAGAACCAGTAGTCGAAGCAGCCGATCCCCACCAGGAAGCCCAGCGGAGCCGCGACGAGCGCGCCGGCGGTGATCACGGAGTCGCTGTTCCAGGCCGGGTCGAAGCCGTACAGGGCCCGGACCAGCGTGACGATGCCGGCTCCGATCCCGAAGCCGACTGCGATGCTGAGCGCCGCCCGGTACCAACCAGGGGCGCGGATTCGATGAAGGGTCGCGGCCACTACCCGTTGCCTCCGCCCAGAAGGTAGTCAACGAGGGCGTTGATCTGCTGCTTCGAGAGGTCTTTGCCGAAGGTGGTGGGCATGACGTTCCCCGGATAGCCCGGGACGGTGAAGGCGCGCGGGTCGACTATCGACTCTGTCACGTATTGCTTAGCGGATTCGTGGCGCTGCTTGCCGAACTTGGCCGCGGCCTTCGCCAGGTCGTCGAGCTTGGGGCCGACGTTGCCGGTCGCCCCGGCCTTGGCGAGGGTGTGGCAGCCGCCGCAGCCGTTGGCGGCGAAGATCTGCTTCCCGCTCGGCGCGCCGCCGGCCGCCCCGCCGCCGTGCTGTTTCGAGACCCAGGAGTTGAACGCGGCCTTGGAGACGACGTGCACGGCGTTCCGCATGGTGGCGTGGCCGATCCCGCACAGCTCGGCGCAGACGACCTCGTAGTTCCCGATCCGGTTCGGCGTCAGGCGGATGCGCGTGGTCAGCCCCGGGACCGCGTCCGACTTGAGCCGGAACTGCGGCACCCAGAAGGAGTGGATCACGTCCTTCGAGTGGATCTTGAAGTGGACCGGGCGGTCGACCGGCAGCACGAGGTCCGGCGAGGTGACCTTCTGGTCCGGGTACTCGAAGTGCCAGGTGAACTGCTGCCCGGTCACGTTGACCACGAGCTCATTGGGCTGCTTGGCCTCGATGTCGCTGAGCGTGACCCAGCCATATATAGCCAGGCCCGTGACGAGCAGGAACGGGACTGTCACCCAGATGACCTCGAGCCGCGTGTTGCCGTGGATCGGGGCTCCATCGCCCATGTCGCCCGGGCGGGCGCGGAAGCGCCAGACCGAGTAGATCGCGACGGTCATCACGAGGACGAAGATCGGCACCGAGACGATCAGCAGGACGTCGTAGAGCGTGTCGATCTTGTCCGCCGAGCCGGCGGCGCTGGTGGGGAACCAGGGGATCAGAAGGGCGCCGGCCGTGCCCACCACGGCGGCGAACACGCCGAGCGCGATCATCTGGGCGAACGGGTGCCCCTCGTGCCCGTTGTCGTCGTTGCGAGGGGTCTCCGCCACGGCGCGCGAGTCTATTTCACGGCACCGTCGGCTGGGGTCGCCCTCTTCGCCTTGCCCGGATAGGATCGATAGGCTAGTTTGAGCCGATCGTCACGAGCAATGGGAGGCGCTGAATGCTGGTTCGGGAAGGGATGAGCAAGGTGCTGCTCACCGTGGGCCCCGGGCACTCGCTCCGGGACGCCGCGCGCGCGATGAAGGAGCGCAAGACCGGCGCCGCCGTGGTCATCGATCCCGAGCAGCCGGGCCCCGGCATCATCACCGAGCGCGACCTGCTCCTGTCGATGGGAGGCGGTCAGGACCCCGACCAGGAGAAGGTCGGCGACCACCTCTCGGCCCACCTCACGTTCGCCAGCCCCGAGTGGTCCCTCGAGCGAGCCGCCGAGGCCATGGTCAAGGGCAACTTCCGGCACCTCGTGGTGGTCGACGGCGGCGACATGGTCGGCATCCTGTCGATGCGCGACATAGTCCGCTGCTGGGTATCGGCCGGCGCGACGAGCCAGCTGCCCAGCGACCTGCAGGCGGCTTCGAGCTAGTCGGGCTCGTCGGCCTCCCGTTCGGCCTCCGAGCGCTCCTCCAGCTTCTCCTTCAGGTACTCCGCCTTGTCGGCGCGGCGCTCGTGCTGTGCCGTGCCCTCATCGGTCGGAGCGTGGGCGGCGTCGTCGCGTTCCTCGGCCTCTCGCTCCGCCTGCCTCTGCTTGAGCTCGCGGGTGGTGGGATCTTCCTCCACCTGTCGGAGGCTAGTGCTCGAGCGGAAGCTCGGAGATGTCCTCGCGGGTCTCGCGGATCCAGCGGTAGACGGCCACGACCAGGATCACGACGCCGATCCCGGTCAGGACCCAGGTGACGACCACTCCCACGAGCGCGAGGGTGATGCCCAGCGCAGTGACGGCGGGCAGGTAGGAGGGGCCCGGAAGGTGGACCGCCTCGCCGGCCGGCGGGACGTCCCCGTCGGACCCCTGCGGCGCGTCGGCCATCAGTAGACGATGCCCGAGACCCAGGCCGCGGCGAAGACCGCCAGCGCGATCGCGCCCGCGATCAGGGCCGTGCGGATGTTCTTGTGGGCGAGGCGCCTGTCCATGCCGCGGCGCAGCCTACAGCAGGCGGGCGCCCGGACCGGCCCGCACCTCGAGCGCTCCTTCGGGCGGCGATACCCCCTCCGGGAAGAGGGCCAGCACGTGCCCGCCGAAGCCGCCGCCGACCATGCGGGCGCCGATCGCGCCGGCCGCCCTGGCGCGCTCCACCGTCGCCTCGACCTCGGGCACTGAGGCGGCGAAGTCGTCGCGCAGGCTCCGGTGGGAGGCGTCGAGGAGCCGGCCGACGGCGGCGAGGTCCGCGGAGCGCAGCGCGGCCACCATCTCCTCGACGCGCGCGTTCTCCGAGACGACGTGGCGGACTCGCCCCGCGAGCGGCTCGGGCAGCCGCTCGGCGTCGTCGGCGCGGGCATCCCGCAGCGAGTCGACGCCGAGCTCTCGCGCGGCCCGCTCGCACTCGGCCCGGCGCTCGTCGTAGCCCGAGTCGGCGAGCGAACGGGGAGCGCCGGAGTCGATCGTCGCGAGGGTGCGGCCGGCGAGCCGCAGGGGCACGGGCTCGACGGACAACGAGCGCATGTCGAGCCGCAGTGCGTGGCCGGCCTCGCCGTGGAGCGAGGCCATCTGGTCGAGCAGCCCCGTGCGCTGGCCGACCCAGTTGTTCTCCACGCGCGAGCAGAGCCGCGCCAGCTCGAGCCTCCCGGGCGCCTCGACGCCGGCCGCGGCGCACATGGCGAGGGCGACGGCGACGGTGAACGCGGCCGACGAGGCCAGACCGGCGCGCTGGGGCAGGTCGCTCTCGACCGTCAGCCGGCATGGGGGTAGCCGAAGCTCGGCCGTCACTCCGCGAACGAAGGGATCGTCCGGCTCCGAACCTCCGGGGTGCGCCGTCACCGTCACCCCCCGCTCGATGGCGAAAGGCAGGCAGAGACCACCGCTGTAGTCGGTGTGCTCGCCGATCAGGTTGACGCGGCCGGGCGCGAAGGCCCGGGCCTGGGCCCGCTCCGCCACGTGCGCAGATATACCGCCCCCGATTAGGGTTCGTCCGTGGACTCCCTGGCACAGCAGGCGATCGACGCCATCCACGCGCTCTCCGGAAGCCACGAGGGCTACCGGGCGGTCCACTCCAAGGGCATCCTCTGCAAGGGCAGCTTCAGCGCGACCCCCGAGGCCGCCGGCTTGACGCGCGCGGCTCACATGCAGGGCGGCGAGATCCCCGTGACCGTCCGCTTCTCGAACGGGTCCGGCGACCCCGGGCAGCCGGACTACGTCCAGGACGGCCGCGGAATGGCCACCAAGTTCTACCTCCCGGATGGCTCGCGGACCGACATCGTCGCCCTCACGCTGCCGCGCTTCTTCGTGCGCACGCCCGAGGACTTCGTGAGCTTCACCAAGGCCGGGAAGCCGCTCTTCGGCAAGGTCGCCCCGCGCCTGCCGCTGTTCATCGCCACCCACCGCGAGGCGTT
>JBJMLJ010000397.1:0-13870 GCA_045805365.1 Thermoleophilaceae bacterium | reverse complement strand
GGCTCGGCCTGCCGGGCTCCGAGACCACGACGACGAGGACGACCGAGACGTCGACGACGACCAGCTCGACCCAGGCGAGCCGGGGCGCCCCGCGCCCGGCGATCAAGCAATCGCGCATCCCCTACGACGCCAAGCGCAAGCAGGAGACCGCCGCCTACGCAAACCGCCACTACGGCGTCTCGACGTTCCGGCTCGACCCCAAGGTCATCGTCGAGCACGTCTCGGTGACGCCCACGGCGCAGGGCGTCTACAACACCTTCAGCAAGGACGTCCCGGACGTCGAGCTCCACGAGCTGCCGGCCGTCTGCTCCCACTTCGTGATCGACCGCGACGGCACGATCTACCAGCTCGTCTCGCTCGACCTCATCTGCCGCCACACGGTGGGCCTGAACGACCACGCCATCGGCATCGAGCACGTCGGGACGACCGACGCCGACGTCCTCGGCGACGCCGCCCAGATGCGCTCGTCGTTGGCGCTGACCCGCTGGCTCCGCTGCCGCTACGGCATCTCGATCGCCAACGTGATCGGCCACAACGAGAGTCTCAGCTCGCCCTACCACCACGAGCGCGTGGCCTCGCTCCGCAACCAGACGCACTCCGACTGGAAGCACGCCGACATGGAGGTCTACCGGGCGAAGCTGCGGAAGCTGTCGTGCTAGAAGGTGGGGTTGACCGACGCCAGCCCGAGCGTGCCGCGGAGGCGGTTGTAGGAGTCCTTGAAGGTGCTCTTGGCGTTGGTGGCCGCGTCGCTGCTGCTGGAGGTCGAGGACAGGCAGTTGGAGAAGAGCTCGCCGGGGCCGGTGGCCTGCCCGGTCGCGATGCAGGTCTCGATGTCCTTGTCGTTGACGAGCGAGGCGTCGAAGGCGGCGACGAGGTCGGATCTCACCTCTCGAGCGAGGCTGCTCGAGGCGGGCAGGGAGCTCGCCTCGGCCTTGAGTGACGTCCGGTTGTCGATCACGTCGTTGAGCTTGGACTTCGCCTCGTTTGGCTCGATCGCATCCGACTGGCCGTCGGCCACCTCCTGCATCCGCCGGAAGACGTCGTTCACCTCGTCGTAGCTCGACTTCGAGCGCGCGAGGAGGTCGTCGGTCTTCGTGGCGAACGTTCGGTCGGCGGAGCTGCCCTTCGAGGCGCCGGAGCTCGACGAGCCGCCGCTCGATGAGCCGCTGCCGCTGCTCTTGCTGCTGCCAGACGAGGACTTGGACGAGCCGCCGCCCGAATTGTCGTTCCCCGTGAGCGCCACGACGGCCAGGGCCGCCACCGCCGCCACGAGCACGATCGCCAGCGCCGTGAGGCCGATCCAGAGTCCGCGTCTCGAACGCTGCGGCTGAGGAGCGACCGTGGAAGGGGGCGGCGGGTATTGGGGCGGCGGGAGCTGTTGGGTCGCCGCCAGCTCGGCCGCCGCGACGGCGGTGGGGGCTATGCCGGTCGCGGCCTCGCCCGCCGCGACGGTCCGCTCGGCCACGGTGTTGAGCTCCCCGACGGCCGCCGAGTGGGCGGCGCGGCCCAGGTCGCCGGCCGACGGGTAGCGCTCCGCGGGATTCTTGGCCATCGCGCGCTGGATGACAGGGTCGAACGCTGGGGCGAGCTCAGGCGCCTCGTCCCGAAGCGAGGGCGGCGGCTCGTGAACGTGCGCGTAGACCTTGTGCACGTCCGCTCCCTGGTAGGGGGCATGGCCGACCAGCGCCTGGTAGAGCACGCAGCCGAGCGAGTAGACGTCGCTGCGGGCGTCGATCGGCTCCCCCGAGAGCTGCTCCGGCGAGACGTAGTCGACCGTCCCGATCCACTGCCCGGTCTGGGTGAGCCCGACCGTCTTCTCGCTCGAGTCCTTGGTGATGCCGAAGTCGGTGAGGTAGGCGTGAAAGCCGCCCTCGCTCGTCCGCCCGAGCAGGATGTTGGCCGGCTTCACGTCCCGGTGGACCAGACCGCGCGCGTGGGCCGCGTCGAGGGCGGAGCCAACCTGGGCCACTATCGAGGTCGCGCTCGGGTAGTCGAGGCGCCCGCGCTCGACCAGCAGGCTCTTGAGGTCGGTGCCCTCGACATAGCGCATCGAGAGGTAGAGGTGCCCGTCGACCTCGCCCGCGGCGAAGAGCGGGACCACGTTGGGGTGGTCCAGCCCGGCCGCGATGCGGGCCTCGCGCTCGAAGCGATGGCGGAAGTCCGCGTCCTCGGCCAGGTCCGGCGCGATCAGCTTGAGCGCCACGTGGCGGCCCAGCCTGACCTCCTCCGCCAGGTAGACCACGCCCATGCCGCCCCGGCCGAGCTCGCGCTCGAGCCGGAAGTCGCCCAGCCGGGTGGCGCTCGTCGAGTCCACGGCCCGCGTCCAACTTGGCACGACCGGGGGTCCCCGTCAACATCCTGAGGACCCCCGCCGCCAAGGCGCTGGTCGCGAGCCTGCAGCGCGCCGCTACTTCTCGGCGGCCGGGCAGATGATCCGGTAGTCGCAGAACGAGCAGACCTCGTACGAGGGCTTGGGCTCGAACTCCTGCTTCATGATCCCGTCGGCGATCTCGGCGACGGTCGCCTTGACCCGCTCGAGCTCTTCGGGCGAGTGCTCGACCGGGACCTTCTCGCCGGTCAGCACGTAGAAGTAGCTCTGGGCCGAGGTCTCGAGCCGCCACGACTCGCGCGCTCCCATCTGGTAGAGCGACAGCTGGACGTCCTCGCGGAGCTCGGTCTCGGTCTTCGCCTTGCCCGTCTTGTAGTCGATCAGCTCGTAGGAGCCGTCCGGGCGGCGGTCCACCCGGTCGACGCGTCCGCGCAGCAGGTGGTCGCCGAGCTTGAAGGCGAAGCTGCGCTCGAACCAGACCGGCTCGGCGTCGCTCGACCGGTCGTTCTCCCAGTAGCGCTCGAGCGCGTCGACCGCGCGGCCGTGGAACTGCTGCTCGTCGTCCGAGGCGCCGAAGCCGCTGCGGCGCCAGGAGGCCTCGAACAGCTCCATCAGCTCGTCCAGCGAGCCGCCGCCGGTCGAGTGGAAGCGCTCCAGGACCTGGTGCAGGACGATGCCGAAGCGCTGGTGGATCGTCGGCTCCTGCGGGATCCGGAAGACGCGCGCGAACTTGTACTTGAGCGGGCAGATCCGGTACGTGTCGATGTCGGAGGCGGACAGCATCAGCCCGCCGCCGCGGCGAGGGATGAACGGGTCGAGCGAGGGCTCGGAGCCGTTGCCCCCCGGGACGGGGCGGCGCAGGGCGGCCTCGCGGCCCGTGTCGAGCAGCCAGTCGTCCAGCGCCGAGGTGTCCATGATCTCCCGCTGGGCCGGGGTGGCGACCTGACCGAGGATCTCGTTCACGGCCGTCAGCGCCTCGCCGACGTCCTGCCCTTCCTTCGCCCGCTCGATCAGGGCTGCGACCTTGAGCAGCTCCAGGTAGCGCGCCACCGCCTGGTCGACGTCGAGGTAGGTGTCGAGCCGCATCTCGCCGAGCCTCCCGCCGACGCTGGCGACGGTGTCGAGCAGCTCGTCGCGCAGAATGCGGAAGGTCGAGTGGAGGCCCTCGGCCGGCCCGAACAGCTCCTCCTCGAACAGCTCCTCCTCGGCCTCCAGTGCCGCCCGGGCCTCCTCGTAGAAGGAAGAGGGCCGGGGAGTTGCGCCGACAGCCCCGCCCTCGGCCCAGGCGAGTACGAGTGACCTGCGGGCCCGCGTCAGGGCGACGTGCAACAGGCGCCGCATCTCGGCCTCGTGCTGCTCGCGGCTGCCGGCCTCGGGCAGCGACTCCCTGAGCAGCTCGTCCGGGACCTCGTCCTTCCGCGCCCGCCAGCGCCCGGGCATCCGCGCGGCGGACAGGCCGAGCACGAAGACGTGGTCGAACTCGAGCCCCTTCGCCGCGTGCATCGTCATCACCTGGACGGCCGGCGTAGCGAGAGGCGGCGCGGCCTCCTCCTCGCGCAGCCCGGACTCGGCGACCGCGCAGACGTAACGCGTGAAGTCGCGCACGGTCGCCTGCGGCTCGCGCTGCATGTAGCTGGTCGCGAGCTCCGAGAGCTTGGCGATGTTCCGCAGGCGCTCGACGGTGTCGGCCTGGGTGGCGAAGACCTGCTGGCGGCGCAGGCCGATGCGCTCGATCAGTCGCAGCACGAAGGCGTCCGGCCGGCGGTCGTCGAAGGCGCCGCTAGCGGAGCGGTAGAGGCGCAGGAACGCCTGAGCGCGGTCGCGCCCCTCCTGCGACAGCTGTGGGCCCTCGAGCGCCGCCGAGATCGCGGACGGCATGTCGAGCTTGCGCCGGCGCGCCAGCTGGGTCAGCCGGGCGATGTCCACTGAGCGCAGCTCGATCGGCGGGCGGGAGAGCGCCCTGACGACGGCGCCGGAGTCGTTCGGGTCGGCCAGCAGCCGCAGCCAGGCGAGCACGTCCCGGACCTCCGCGCGCTGGAAGTACGCGGCCGAGCCCACGAGGCGGAACGGCACCGCTCGCTCCTCGAGCGCCGAGGCGATCACCTGGCCCTCGTTCTTCACCGAGCGGACCAGGACGCAGACCTCGGCGGGGTCGACGCCGTCCGCCGTCACGAGCCGCTCGGCCTCGGCCGCCACTGCCTGTGCCTGGGCGCGATCCGAGCGGCAGTGCCAGAAGCGCACGCGGCCGCCCTGGCGGCCGGTGAGCCGCTTGTCGATCCTGCCGGGCGCCGGCTCCACTACGGCATGGGCCGCGTCGAGGATGCGCCGCCCGGAGCGGTAATTGCGCTCGAGCCGGACCACCGTGACCTTGGGGAACTCGCGCTCGAAGTCGCGCAGGTTCTTCTGCGAGGCGCCCCGGAAGCGGTAGATGGCCTGGTCGTCGTCGCCGACCACCATCACGTTCTCGTGCTCCTCGACCAGCAGCCGCAGCAGCATCCCCTGGGCGAAGTTCGTGTCCTGGTACTCGTCCACGAGCACGTGCCGGAAGCGGCGCGAGAGGCGCTCGCGGACGTGCGGCTTCTCATGGACCATGCGGAAGGCGCGCACGATCAGGTCGCCGAAGTCGAGAGCGCCGCGCTCCGCCAGGAGCCGGTCGTGGTCGGCGTAGATGCGGGCGAACTCGAGCTCGCGGGCCGCCTTGGCGCGCGCGGCGTCGTCCTGTGCGCCGGCCTCGTCGATCAGCCGCTCGGCGTAGGCGCGGTAGTCGGCGCAGGAGACCATCTCGTCCTTCAGCCGGTCGATCCGGGACACGAAGCTCGCCAGGAGCGGCGCCGGGTTGCCCCTGATCTCGTGCTGGCGGATCGTGAGCTCCCCGATCCGCTCGAGCAGGAGCGCCAGGCGGTCGGCGGGCGTGACGGGCGAGAAGAACGGGTCGAGACCCACCTCGAGCGCCTCCTCGGCGAGCAGCCGCGAGCAGAAGGAGTGGAAGGTCGAGACGTGAAGGTCCTCGTAGGGCGACTCGATGAGCGTCTCGAGGCGCTCCCTCATCTCGGCCGCGGCGGTCGATGAGAAGGTCAGGGCGAGCACCTCGTCCGGGGTGGCGCCCTGCTCGACGAGCCACGCGAAACGAGCCGTGACCGTGCGCGTCTTGCCGGTGCCCGCTCCGGCCACCAGCAGGAGCGGGCCCCCGGGGTGAGTGACGGCCTTCAGCTGGGAGCGGTTCAGGCCGTCTAGCGGTCCGGGCATCCACACCTAGGATACGCCGCCAATGCCCGCCTCCGAACCCGATTGGCTCACCGTTTCCAGGCGCGCGGGCGAGCGCGTGAGGGCGGCGCTGAAACGGTTCGAGACGACCGCCGAGCGCAGCGTCGAGACGGGCCTTGGCGAGGGCGGTGACCGCACGCTGGTGATCGACCGGGCGGCCGAGGACGTGGTCCTGGAGGAGCTCGAGGCGACGGGGATTCCGATGACGGTCGTCTCGGAGGAGCGCGGCGAGCTAACACTGCACGGGGGCGGCTCGCTGTACGCCGTGGTCGACCCCGTGGACGGCTCGCTGAACGCCAAGCGCGGGCTCCCCCACGCCTCGGTGTCGATCGCCATCGCGACCGGCGAGACGCTCGCCGACGTCGACTTCGGCTACATCGCGGCCATCGACCCCGAGCTCGAGTGGTGGGCCGTCCGCGGCGAGGGCGCGTTCGCCGGCGGGGAGCGGCTCGCGCTGCTCGAGCCCGGTCCGCTCGAGCTGCTCGGCCTCGAGACCGCCCGGCCGAAGCGCCTGGCCCAGGCGGCCGCTGCGATCGCCGAGCTCGAGGCGCGCCGAATCCGGGCGCTCGGGTCGGTTGCCGTGACCCTCGCCTACGTGGCCGAGGGCGGGCTCGACGCGATGCTAAGCCTGCGAGCGGTCCGTTCCGTCGACGTCGCGGCGGGCGCGCTCATCGTCCGGGAGGCCGGCGGCCAGGTCGCCTTTCCCGAGGGCGGCGAGCGCCCCTCGCTCGGCCTCAAGATGCGCTCCCGCGTGCTCGCGGCCCGGGACGCCGCCATGCTGGAGCGGCTGCTCGCCGCCTTCCCCGGGGATTAACTCTCGCCGCAAAGGGGCACCGCGCCCCGGATGCCTCGGCTCAGGCGCGCCGACTGCTCGTCCCCCGGGATCCGCCGCCGGCGGCGCGGCCGCGGCTTCGAGTACCTCGACAGCGACGACAACCGCATCACCGAGCCGAGCGTCCTCGAGCGGATCCGCGAGCTGCGAATCCCGCCGGCATGGGAGGACGTCTGGATCTGCCCGTATCCGTTCGGCCACATCCAGGCGACGGGCGTCGACTCCGCAGGGCGCAAGCAGTACCGGTATCACGACCTCTGGCGCGAGCGGCGCGACCGGGAGAAGTTCAACTCGATGGTCGAGTTCGCCGAGGTGCTGCCGCGCCTGCGGCGCCGTGTCGCCAAGGACCTGAAGCGTCCGGCCATGGGACGCGAGCGCGTACTCGCCTGCGCGGCGCGCCTGCTCGATCGCGGCTTCTTCCGGATCGGCTCGGAGGACTACGCCGAGGAGAACGACACCTACGGGATCGCGACGATGCGCCGCCGACATGTGACCGTCTCGGGCGACCGGATCACCTTCGACTACGAGTCGAAGGGCGGGCAGCGCCGGGTGCAGTCGATCGGCGATCCCGAGGTGGCGGCGATCGTCCGCACGCTGAAGCGGCGCAAGGGTGGCCGGGGCGAGCTGTTCGACATCCGCTCGCAGGACATAAACGAGTACGTGAAGCGGGCGAGCGGCGGCGACTTCACGGCCAAGGACTTCCGTACCTGGAGCGCGACCGTGCTCGCCGCCGTGGCGCTGGCGGTCTCGGGCGAGGCGGCCAACGGCTCGAAGACGGCCCGCAAGCGAGCGAAGACCCGCGCGGTCAAGGAGGTGGCTCGCTACCTCGGCAACACGCCTGCCGTGGCCCGGGCCTCGTACATCGACCCGCGCGTCTTCGACCGCTTCGACGGCGGCCTCACGATCGGCGGGATCCTGCCCGAGCTGGCCGAGGACGTGAGTGCCTGGCCGGACGTGCAGCGCACGGTCGAGGAGGCGGTGCTGGACCTGATCGCCGGCGAGCGCGACTCCGACGCCCTCGAGCGGGTCGCCTAGCTCTTCCGGCCAGGCAGCTCGAAGACGTCCAGCAGACGCACGGCGAGAAGAACGTCGCCGGAGAACGGCAGCCGGCGCCTGAGGAAGAGGTCGGTTGCTTCCGCTCGCCCCTCCACGAGGTCGGAGAGGTCGGCCGCGCTCAGCCTGAGGCGGAGCGCCGGCGCTCCCCGGCTGCTCGAGAAGGACAGGCTGCCGTTCTCGATCAGCATCTGGTGCCGCTCGACGCCCGCTCCCGTATCGACGAGCCACTCGACCGTCGCCCTGATTCCCCGCGCCCGGTGGGGAACGAAGCGGCCGCCGAGCTGCTCGAGCGGCTCGATCACCGCCGGCGGGCGCTGACCAGCGGGCTCTCCGTCCTGAGTGTCATGTCCATCGACACCTTCGCCGCGCCCGCGCGCGCGCATTGAAGCACCACGTCGGGAGACGTTCTCGTCGTGAGGAAGGTGGCGTGGGCGCGGGCCGATCCGGAGCGCTCGCCGTACATCATGAAATCGACCTCGGTGGCGACGCTCGTGAAGTCGAACGTGTAGTGGATCGCCGTGCCGTCGGCGAACGTGAGGGAGCCTCGGCCTGGCGTCCGTGTCCGGGCATAGGGGCAGGACCCGTCGGCCCGCGCGGCGCTGTTCAGCCGGACGGGCGCGTTCGACACGCTCCGCCCGTCGAGCGTGCCGCTGCAGGTCCCGCTCGCGTCGTATCTCACGGTCAGCGGCTGCACGCTGTCCGTCGCCGGCGGGTCGAACGTGTCCGTGCCCTCGAGGGAGCACGAACCGGCGAAGCTGTCGAGCCGCTCGTGGGACTCGGCCGGGCCGACCAGCTGCTTCCGGTAGGTCAGGTGACCCCATCGCTCCGCCGCGATCGCCGAATAGCCCGGGACGTAGTGGCGCTCGTCGGCGCCGAACAGCGCGGCCATCCTCGAGCCACGCGCGGGGCGCACCACCCCGGTTGCGTCGCCGGAGGTCAGGTCGTCGGTCGAGATCGCGACCTTGACCGTGCCCTCGGGCGTGTCGACCCAGTAGCCGCCCCGGACGGAGAGCTCGCCCGGGCGTTCGCGCCCGACCTCGTCGATCGTGAACGGGGACGGCGCCGGCGCGGGGGCCCGAAAGTGCAGCGGGGTGCCGCCCCGCGCGGGATCGAAGCCGCCCAGGCGGAAGTCCAGACCGGGGACGTACCGCGCGGGGAAACCCGGCGTCCCCGCGCGCAGCCAGTCGACCATCTGGCGATTGTCGGCCAGCCAGAAGAGCGTGTACCAGTTGCATGCCGGCGGCACGTCGCCCTTGACCGACCCGACCACGGGCGCGGCGGAAGCGCAGCCCTGGCCGTCGGGGGACTCGACGACCACGCCGAAGCTGGCCATGGTCGCCGGCGCGGTCCGGCCGTCCGCCGTCACCGCGCGGCAGCGCAGCGCACGGACGAACAAGAGCGGCCGCCGGGACGACGCGTCGCGGACCGGGGTGTAGCCCCTCGGCAGGCGCGCGGCGACCGCCGCGGCGTCGCCGTCGACGAACGCCTGGTGCTCCTGACAGTCCCTGGTGGCGAGCGTGGCCGCCGGGCGGACGGCGGCGCCGGCCGCGGGCGCCGGCAGGAGGGCCCCAGCGAGCGTCAGGACGGCGGCCATACGTGCGGTCATCGCTCCTCCCGCCGGGGCAGCCCGCCGGGCCGTGCGGCGTCG
This sequence comes from Thermoleophilaceae bacterium, assembly GCA_045805365.1. GTDB lineage: Bacteria > Actinomycetota > Thermoleophilia > Solirubrobacterales > Thermoleophilaceae > DASXBA01. The sequence goes on along the minus strand of JBJMLJ010000397.1, from coordinate 4,741 downwards.
ATCGCCGCAATCAACCCGAGCCAGCCCGAGAAGGGGCGCTCCACTCGATCTTCGTCGCGGTGGTCGTACAGCCTTCCCTCGACCGACGCCGCGTCGAAACGGACCTCGAGCTCCAGACGCCTCGGCTCCCCTGCCGTAGTCATCGGCACGAGGGTTTCAGCGCACAGGGCGCCCCACAACGGGGAACACCCTGAACCAGCACCCCAAACTTTTCTCGTACGGCGCATGGACCGCCGTCCCGGCGATAAACCCCTTCGATGCGCGCCGCCGCGTTGCTCGAGCGGGACGACGAGCTGCTGGAGCTCGACCGACTGGTCGAGGACGTATGCGAGGGGCGAGGGAGCCTGGTCCTGGTCGAGGGTCCAGCCGGGATCGGGAAGTCTCGGCTGCTCGCGGAGGCCCGCACGCGCGCATCCGGGCGCGGCATGGCCGCCCTCTCCGCCCGAGCCTCCGAGCTCGACCGCGAGTTCCCATTCGGGGTGGTTCGGCAGCTCTTCGAGCCGCTGCTCGCCTCGGCTGACGAGGAGCGCCGATCCCGGCTCCTGAGCGGCGCGGCCCGGCTTGCCGCGCCGCTCCTGGGCGCCGGCTCCCTCGAGCACGACCTCGGGAGCGCGGGCGTGGACCCGGCGTTGGCGCACTTCCACGCGCTCTATTGGCTGACCGCCAACCTCGCGGAGGAGGCCCCGGCGGCCCTGACGATCGACGACATCCAGTGGGCAGACGCCAGCTCGCTGCGCTTCCTGCAGTTCCTTCTACCACGGCTCGCGGAGCTGCCCGTTCTCGTCGCGCTGGCCACGCGACCGCAGGAGGCGGGCGTCGACCGGCAGCCGATCGACGCGCTCGCCACCGACGCGCTGTCGCTCGTCCTCCACCCGGCGCCCCTGAGCGACGACGCCGTCGCGGAGCTGGTCGAGGCGGAGATGGACGCCAAGCCCGAGTCCCGCTTCACGCACGCCTGTCGCGAGACCACGGGAGGCAATCCGTTTCTCCTTCGAGAGCTGCTGCGGGAGCTGGCCACCGAGGGCGTCGCCCCGGAAGTCGCAAGCGTGCCCTTCGTGACCCAGCTCGCGCCGCCCACCGTGGCGCGCGCAGTCCTGTTGCGACTCGCACGCCTGGGCGATGAGGCGTCGGGGCTCGCGCGCGCCGTGGCCGTGCTCGGCGACGGCGCTCCCACACGGCTCGCGGCCGCGCTCGCCGGCCTGTCGCCGACGGCGGCGGACGAGCTTGCCACGGAGCTCGCCCGGGCCGACATCCTGACGCCCGCGCGTCCTGTCGCATTCGTCCATCCGATCCTGCGCTCGGCGGTCTACTCCGATTTCGATCCAGTCGAGCGTGCCCGCGCCCATCGTCGCGCCGCGGCGCTCCTGGCCGAGGAAGGCGCCGGGGCGGACGAGATCGCCGTCCACCTGCTCGCGACCGAGCCGGCCGGTGATCCCTACGTGGTCGCGACGCTCCGTGAGGCGGCGGAGCGGGCGCTCCAGCGGGGCGCGGCCGGGGTCGCCGTAGCGTGCCTGCGGCGTTCACTGGCGGAGCCGCCATTGGTTGCCGAGCGGGCCACGGTTCTTCTCGATCTGGCGTCGGCGGAGGTCCACGCGGGAGAGCCGGCGGCGGCGGCCGAGCATTTCGAGGAGGGGTTGCGGATCAGCGGCGATCCGCGCGCTCGAGCAGCGCGCGCCCGCGAGCAGACTGTCGCGCTGCAGGCGATCGGCCGCCAGGAGGAGGCCTACCTGCTTCGGGAGCGTGCATACGACGACCTTGCCGAGTCGGACCCGGAGCTGGCACTGACAGTGGAGGCGAGCCTCGTGGCCAGCGCGAGTCTCGATCGATCGCGGCGGGGCTGGGCGCGAGAGCGGCTCGAGCGCTATCGCGGACGGCTTACCGGCGCGACCCCCGACGAGCGAAGTCTGCTCGCGACACAAGCGCACCTCGACGCCTTCTTCGGCCAGGAGCCGGCGGATGCGATGGCCGAGGCGGCGGAGCGCGCGCTCGGCTCCGGCCGGCTGCTCGAGGACACCGACGGGGAGGCGACGTCGTTCTTCTTCGCGATCAGCGTTCTCGTGCTCGCCGACCGAGTGGACCCCGCCCGGCGGGTCCTCGATCAGGCGCTCGATCACACGCGTCGGCGGGGCTCCGCCCCTGGCTTCGCCTTCGCCTCCGGCTGGCGCTGCTGGTTGCTCGCCCGGCAGGGAGCGCTGGTAGAGGCAGAGGCGGACGCGAGCAGTTGCGCCGAGCTGGCGCTCTCGCAGGGCTGGTTCGCCGTGGCGCCCCCGATGTTCGGCTACGTCCTCGAGGCGCTCATCGACCGCGGCGAGCTCGAGGCCGCGGCGCGCCTCCTCGCCGACAGCGGAATGGCCGATCGGAAGGCCGACCAGAACGTCGCGTTCGATGCAGTCGTGCATGCGCGCGGGCGTCTGCTCGTCGAGCAAGGCGATCTCGCCCGCGGGCAGGCTGAGCTCGAACGGTCGGCAGAGCGGCACGCCAGGTGGAACACCCACCCGACGCTCGCGCCGGCCGTGCTCAGCGCCCCCGGATTGGCGGCGGCCGACCCGGAGAACACCCGCGTGTGGGCGGAGCGAGCGCTCCTCGATGCCCGCGCCTGGGGAACACCCCGCGCGATCGGGATGGCACTGCACGCGCTCGGCCTGGTCGAGCGGGGCGCAAAGGGCCTGGCGCTGCTCGAGCAGGCGGTCCAGGCGCTCGACGGCTCTCCGGCCAGGCTCGAGTACGCGCGAGCCTTGACGGATCTCGGCGCCGCCATCCGGCGCACGGGCAAGCGCGCCGCTGCCCGCGAGCCGCTGCGCGCGGCCCTCGATCTGGCCGACGCCTGCGGAGCCAGGCCGCTGGCCGGACGCGCTCGGCAGGAGCTCCGCGCCGCGGGGGGCAGGCCTCGCCGTCCGCGGAGCTCCGGCGTTCACGCCTTGACCGCGAGCGAGCGACGAATCGCCGGCATGGCGGCCGACGGGCTCTCGAATCCCGAGATCGCCCAGGCGCTCTTCATCACCAAGAAGACCGTCGAGGCGCACCTCGGGAACGCCTACCGCAAGCTCGACATCCACTCCCGCACGCAGCTCGGGGCTGCCCTGCGCCGGGACTAGTCGTCGTCGGGCGTCTCCGGGCCCTTGGGATCCGGCTGTGGAGCGTCCGGCGGCGAGGGCGGCGGCTGCTCGGGTGGCGCGGGAGCGGGAACCTCTGACCTCATGGCCGAACGCTGCCCGGAGCGCGGCCGGGCGAAACGGTCAGCTCTTGAAGCCGAAGTCGGTCGTGTACGTGGCCGAGGCCATGCCACCCACGTGCGCCGGTGCGCCGACCACGATGCCGATGCCGATGTGCCGGAAGCGGCGGGTGAGGATGTTGTGGCGATGGCCGGGGCTGTGCATCCAGGCCCTGACCGTCTGCGCGGGGCTCGACAGCGAGCCGCTGCCCCAGGCCAGGTTCTCCCCGACCATCCAGGCGTGCGCGCCGCTCAGGTAGCCCGTGTGCCGGATCCGGTCCACGAAGCTCGCGCCCGAGAGGGACGTGTGGGAGAAGTAGTCGCGATGCACCATGTCGCGGCTGTGCTTGACGGCCGCCTTCGACAGGCGCTTGCTGAGGCGGAGCTTGCGCAGGCCGTGCTTCTTGCGCTCGGCGTTGAGCAGGCAGAGAGTCGTGCGGACCAGCTTGCGCGTGTTCGCCTTCGTGGGCGTCGCGCTCGAGTGGGCGCAGACCGCGGAGGCCGACGCGCTGGGCGCGAGCGCGAGCGCGCCTGCCACGATGCCGGCTAGTCCGATTAGGCGTATGTCGGTGAGGGTCCTGGGCACGGCGATCTGTCCCTGTCACCGTCTGAGTCGTCAACCCGCTGCCCTCTTTCCGCCTCCGGAAGCGCGTGCTCGACGGATGTAGGAGGCGTTTCGCGGGGATCGCCGCGGGGCAATCGCGTTCAGCGTGCCCCCGGCCGCGATTCTCGACGTCGACGGCACCCTCGTCGACACCAACTACCAGCACGCCCTGGCCTGGTACCGGGCCTTCCGCCAGAACGGGATCGTGCTGCCGATCTGGCGCATCCACCGGCACATCGGCATGGGTGGCGACCAGCTCGTGGCCGCGCTCTGCGACGACCGGACGGAAGAGGAGCTGGGCGACGACATCCGCGCCGCCGAAGGTCCGCTCTACCTCGCGCAGATCGAGGAGGTCGAGCCGCTCGCGGGCGCCAAGGAGCTGATCCGGGACCTCAAGGAGCGCGGCCACGCGGTCGTGCTCGCGAGCTCCGCCAAGGCCGAGGAGGTCGACCACTACATCGACCTGCTCGACGCGCGCGAGGCCGCAGACGGCTGGACGACCTCGGATGACGTCGAGACCACCAAGCCCGAACCCGACCTCGTCGCCGCCGCGGTCGACAAGGCCGGCGGTGGCGAGGCCGTGATGGTCGGCGACTCCACCTTCGACTGCGAGGCGGCGGCCCGCGCCGACGTGCCGACCGTCGCCGTCCTCACGGGCGGCTTCTCGGAGCAGGAGCTCCGGGATGCCGGCGCCGTCAAGGTCTTCGAATCGATCGAAGGGCTGAACGCGTCGATCGACGAGACTCCGCTCGCCTGACCGTCGATTCCGCCGCCCCCCGTTCGTAGAGGGGGCATGAACGACTAGCTAGACCAGGAGCTCGCCCTGGGCGGGCGGATAGCTGACGCGCCCCTCGTCGACCACTGCGAAGTCGGTCAGCGCGTGCGGCTCGGAGCCGCCGCGCGCGTCCAGGTGGACGACCTCCACG
>JBJMLJ010000396.1:0-2663 GCA_045805365.1 Thermoleophilaceae bacterium | reverse complement strand
GAGGCGCACTGGATGGCGGCCGTTCTTGCCTGTGGCGACGGCGCTGCGTTGAGCCACCGCGACGCCGCGGCGCTGTACGCGCTTCGGCCGTCGGCCGCCACCCGGATCGACGTGACAATCGACTCACGCAACGGCCGCAGCCGTCGACGGCGTATCAGGCTCCATCGGTCGCCACTGCCGGCCGAGGAGGTCACGGTCATCGACGGGATCCCCGTCACCTCGGTGGCCCGGACTCTGCTCGACCTTGCGGCGGTCGTCCAAATGGACGCGCTCAAGCGCGCGATCAAGCAGGCAGAGCGACTGCGCCTTTTCGACCTCACGGACGTGCGTGCCGTGCTCCACAGAAATGCAGGACGCCCCGGCGCTGGTCGTCTCGCCGCCGCGCTGACAGCGCATGAGGAGCCGGCCCTCACGCGCAGCGATCTCGAGGACCTGATGCTCGCGCTAAGTCGCCGGCATGGGCTGCCCAAGCCGCTCGTGAATGCGACAGTCTCCGGTTACGAGGTCGACTTCCTCTGGGCCTCCGAGCGGTTGGTGGTCGAGACTGACGGGCGCGAGGACCACTTGACGCGCCACGCCTTCGAGGAGGATCGCGTCCGGGATGCCCGCCTGACGTCGCTGGGCTATCGGGTCGTGAGATTCACGTACCGGCAGGTCAGCTACGAGCAGAGCTTCGTGGTCGAGACGCTGAAGCGCCTGCTTCAGCCCGAAGCGTCGATCAGCTCGACGCGGTAGCCGTCGGGATCGCGCACGAAGGCGATCTCCGGCCCCTCGGTCCGGCCGCCCGGCCGGTAGGGCGGCTTCTCGGGCTCGATCCCCTCGTCAGCGAGCTTGGCGAGGGTTCCGTGCAGGTCGTCCACGAGGACGGCGATGTGGTTGTAGCCCGTGCCGAGCTCGTAGGAGTCGACGCCGTGGTTGTAGGTCAGCTCGAGGCGCGGGTCGTCACCGGGCAGGCCCATGAAGACGTTGATCGCCTCGTCGCCGATGTTCATCCGGCCGCGCTCCTCGAAGCCGAGCTTCTCGTAGAAGGACACCGACCGGTCGATCTCGCCGATTCGGTAGCAGGTGTGGAGGTACTCGGCCATCGATGGCAGGCTAGCCGCATGCGAGCCCTCGTGATCTCCGATCTCCACTTCGGGGCCTGGACCACCGACGGCGTGCTCGCCCGGCCGTTCGCCCGCGAGCGGCTCGCCCCGCTGCTCGACGACATCGACGAGCTCGTCCTCCTTGGCGACGTCTTCGACATCCAGTTCGGCCTGATGGAGGGCGCCTTCGAAGAGGCCGAGCCGTTCTTCGACCTCCTCCGGGACAAGCTCCAGGGCAAGCGGGTCGTCTTCACCGCCGGCAACCACGACCACCACGTCGTCGTGCGGATGCTGCGGGAGTACTCCGAGTACACGGTCGCCAGGGGGATCAACGGCGACGAGGCCGGGCGGCTCTTCGAGCGCGAGCACAAGAACTTCGCCGAGCTCTACTTCGACCGCAAGCTCGAGGGCGTCGAGCTCGAGCTGGCGTACCCGGACTACCGCATCGGCCAGGTCCACCTGTGCCACGGCCACTACCTCGACGCCCACCTCCAGGGCTCGCTCGCCAACCGGCTGCTCCGACGGGTGCTTCAGACGGTCGGCGGCCGCGGGCAGGTCGAGTCGATGACGATCGAGGACTACGAGGCGGTCCTCATGCCCATGGGCGAGCTCCTCTTCACCGTCGCCCAGATGCCGGGCGGCACCGAGACGCAGCGCGGTCTGCTCGAGTCCTTCGAGCGCTACGCCCGCGTTCTGCGCGCGCTGGGGATAGTCCAGCGGGAGGTGCGCCGGGTCCGGAGCTTCCTCCTGGAGGCCTGGCGGAACCGCGGGAGCGACGAGATCGCCGACCGCGGCCGCTCGCTGACGATGACGCTCCAACAGGCCGGCGCGGCGCTCAGGGAGGACGCGGTCGAGCGCGGCGAGAGCGCCTTCCTCCAGCTCGCGCAGCCGGGATCGGGCACCCCCGCCCCGGTGGCGCTGCGCGCCTACGGCCAGGTGGCGCGCAACCTGGGCTGGGCTACGCCCGGCACCTCACTCGTGTTCGGCCACACCCACCAGCCGCTCGACGGCGAATTCGAGCCCGACTGCGGACCGGTGCGCTTCTGGAACACCGGCTCGTGGACCTTCCAGCCGACGCTCGGCTCGAAGGACGCCTACCGGGGCTACCTCGAGACGGCCTGGCCCGGGACGGGGCTGCTCGTGGAGGACGACACCGTGCGCATGATCCACGCGCTACACGATCAGAACCCGCTGCACGGCGGGCAGCCGGACCCGGACCTGCGCCGCGACGACGAGTACAGCCGCCGCGCTCGGGAGTACGAGAGAAGCCTCTAGCCGACTTCGGCTTCTTCGCGGCCCTGGAGCCGGTCGCGGCCGCGCTGGACCGCCGCGATGAACTTGGTGAGGTTGACCTCGAGCGTGTTGAGGATGTCGTCGGCGTAGTCCTCGGCGCCGAGCCTGATCTCGCGCTCGCGGGCGCGGGCGTCCTCGACGATGTCCTCGGCCTGGCGCTCCGCCTGCTTGACGACCTCCTCCTCGGAGATCAGGCGGATCTGCTCGTCGCGGGCCTCCTTGACGATCCGCTCGGCCTCGCGCTTGGCCTCGGCGAGCATCTCCTGGCGCTCCTTGACGATCCAG
>JBJMLJ010000395.1:0-3485 GCA_045805365.1 Thermoleophilaceae bacterium | reverse complement strand
TGTGAATGGGAAGCGGCCGTTCGCGAGCGCCCGGCTGGGTCATTCCCGGGCCTTGCGTAGGAGCGTCGAGACGCGTTGCCGTGTGACACCGAAGCGGTCCGCGATCTGTTCCATCGTCATGCCCTCGGCGTGTAGCGCCTGCGCCTCCGCTCGGCGTACGTTCGCTCCGGAGCTGTCGAGTGCCGCCGAGCTCTCGGTGAGCAGCTGGACGATGAGTGGCCCGTCCTTGGTGGAGACGATCTCGGCGTACGGCTCCCCCTTCGCGCGTAAGCGCCGGAGCCGGGCGATCCGTTTCTTGATCAGGCTCGCACGCCGGCCGTTGTCGGCAAGGACCTTCTCAAGCGCCGTTAGAGCTTTAAGGAATTCGTCTTCAGCCATGCACTCGTTCCAGCCACGATGATTAAAAGCCCGCCGGGATGGCAATACCTATTGCGGCAATAGCTATTGCAGCAATGCCTATTGCGGCAATGCCTATTGCGTCATTTTACCGGCCGCCGCATTACAGATGATCGGAGACGGAATTCCATGACGACTGGGACCCAGCCCAGCGAATCAAGCCACTGCGCCGGGCCATCGGACCTCGATCGATCTCGCCGACGAAACGAGGACGAGCGACTCCTGCGCCGCTACAGCCGCCACGGGGACCTGCGCGCTCGCGAGGAGTTGATCCAGCGTTTCCTGCCGCTGGCGCGGAAGCTGGCGGGGCGCTACGTCCACGCGGGCGAGCCCTACGATGACCTGGTCCAGGTCGCGTGCCTCGGCCTGCTGAAGGCAGTCGACCGCTACGACCCCGATCGCGAGAGCGGCTTCGTGCGCTATGCCGTCCCCACGATCCTCGGCGAGCTGAAGCGGCACTTCCGCGACAAGGGCTGGTCCGTCCGGGTCCCGCGAGCGAAGCAAGAGCTCGTCATGAAGGTCTCTGACGCGCTGGGCAGATTGCCCGCCAAGCTTGGTCGCTCGCCCCGCCCCCGCGACGTCGCCGAAGCGCTCGGCGTGTCCGTGGAGGAGGTCCTGGAAGCGATGGAGGCCGCGACGGCCTACGAGGCCGCTTCGCTGGACGCGCCGAGACTGGGCGATGACCGAGATGACGGCTGGACGCTCGGAGAGTCGGTCGCGAGCGACGAGCGAGGCTACGAGTTCGTCGAGATCGGCGAGGCGCTCGGCGACACCCTTAGGGCCATGCCCGAGCGAGACCGAATCATCCTGCGGCTGCGCTTCGAACACGACCTGACGCAGGCGGAGATTGCCAGCCACCTCGGGATATCCCAGATGCACGTGTCGCGCCTCCTCCGCCGTTCGTTGGACCGGCTCGAGGCGGCCGCGGAGTCATTCGCGCCTGCTGCCTAGTCCACAGCCCGTGGAGTTTTGGGCATCGAGGCGATCCTGTCCCCAAAACCCCGTGTAACCGAGGCTAACCGAGGGGTCTTGGAAGCTTCGCAAAGCCGCATTCCTGCGCTGTAGAGCGGGTAGGGCTCTTAATTGTGGTCAATTCGATGGTCTTGAGCGCCCAGCCGCATCAGCCGCCGCGGCTGCTGCCGCGCGAAGGACGCTCCCCATGGGCCTGGTCGAGGTCGCGTTGGAGGAACAGCGCCACCGTTGGGCAGGCGGCAGCTGCTCGGCGGGCGTGGTCCATCAGCTCGGGCGGGATGGGGTGCTGGCTGATCACCGGGTATCCCCAGTCGTCGGCTCGGATCCATTCCGGGAAGAGCTCGATGCAGAGGCCGTGGGCCTCGCAGGCGATTGGGTTGATACGCAGGCGGGAGCTCACGCGGTGCGCTCCAACGAGGTCAGGCCGTGGCGGCCAAGAGTCAGCATTCCGGCCCCGAGCCGGCAGGCCTCGCAGGGGCCGTGCTCGGCGTGCTCGGCGAACTCGTCGTGGAAGACGCTCAGCGCGGTGGAGATCATCCGGACCGCTCCGTCGGGGTGGTGGCAGGCGCCACGACCGTGGACGTCGTACAGCCAGCGGTCGAGGTGCGCGTGATCGCGTGCGCCGGCGGCGCCGGTTCCCAGGGCTGCGAGCGCCTTGGCGATGGCCGCGAGGCCGAACTGGCACGGTCCGCACTGGTGGGCGCTGGCCCGTGCCAGGTAATCGGCGAGGGCGACACTCTCGCCGACGCCGCAATCGTCGTGCGTCAGGGCTATCACGACGCCCGGGCCGAGCGACGCTCCCGCTTGCTGTAGTGACTCGTCGTCGAACGTCAAGCCCTCCATCGCCGCTCCGGCGATCCACGTGCCGCCGCAACCTCCGACGAGGAGCGCTTGCAGACGCGATGGCGTGCCGTCGGTCTCCGCGATCAGCTGCGTGACCGGCATGCCATATGGGATCTCGTAGACGCCCGGCGCAGACACTGCCCCGGCCAAGGTGACCAGGGTGGAGCCGGGCCGCTGGGATGTGCCGATCTCGCGGAACCAATCGATGCCGTGTCGGGCGATCAGGGCGACATGGGCGAGCGTCTCGGCGTTGTTGACGAGCGTCGGCCGGCGGTGAACTCCCTGCTCGAACGGATATGGGGGCCGGAAGGCGGGCAGGGGGAGACCCCCGTTGAGGTAGCTGACGAGAGCGGTTTCCTCACCGGCGACGTAGCCGTCGGGTACCGAGACGACCTGTGTCGGCACCTCCCCGAGCACACCGGTGCGCTCGGCCACGGCCGTCGACACGGCAGCCCCGACCCATTCCCCCGCCGCCGGGACGCAGACCGAGACCTCCGAGGCGCGGAGCGCGGCGGCCGCGATCTGGGCCCCATCGAGGACGAGATGTGGGGTACGGCCGAGGAGCGTACGGTCCTTCTCGCTGGCGGGCTCGGCCTCGACGCCGTTGACGACGACGGTCGCTGCTCGTTGTCCTCTCGCGACCGCGCTCAGCTTCGCTGCCGCCGGAAAGCCGGCACCGCCACGCCCGCGCAGCGCGCATTCCTCGAGCAGAGCGACGACGTCGCGCAACTGGAGCTCGTCACGACCGAGGGGCGCTGGGCCGTGCAAGCCGAGGTGTTCGTCGAGGGTCAGTGGTCGGTCGGCCGCCAGGCCGGCCAGTAGCCGCGGCACGCCTGCGGGCCCGCTCATGGCGCGCCCGCCGATTGCGCGGAGACCGTGCCTCCGACGGAGCTCGAGCCCGAGCCGATCTTCAGCTCGATGTCGAGCGCGAGTCGCCGACCTCCCGAGCGCGCCACGACGGAAGAGATGTGGGTGCCCTCGAGCGAGCTGATCCGGCCGCTGTAGAGCGACCGGTCGCTCGAGGTGCCGAGATCGACCCTCCCGTCTGTCATGGACACGCCCCCGCCGTCCGTTGGCTGACCGTCGATCCGCACCTCCAGCCGCCGGCCGCCCGACCCGCTCAGCCGCAGCGGCATGTCGATCGTTACCAGCCCCGTCTGAGGCGACTGCGACTGGTGCAGGAGCCCACTCACCCGTGCTCGGAACGGCCGGTCCAGGCTAGGGGTGTGCGTCCTGTGCTCCGACCCGGCCGTCGCTCTACTCGTCGTACTGAC
>JBJMLJ010000394.1:0-3444 GCA_045805365.1 Thermoleophilaceae bacterium | reverse complement strand
CCGCACCGCGACGCCCGGCCGCCGGAGGAGGCGGCCGACGAGCTGCGCGCCGAGGTTCGCGCCGGGCGGCTCGACGGTGAGGCCGTCGAGGCCGTGCTGCGGGCGGCCGGCCACCGGACCACCAGGCGACCGGAACAGCCCGCGGGACTGACGCCGCGCGAGGTCGAGGTGGTGGGGCTGGTCGCTCGGGGGTTGCAGAGCAAGGAGATCGCGGAGCGCCTCTTCATCACCCCCAAGACGGTGGGCCATCACATCGGGCACATCTACACGAAGATCGGAGTGTCGAGCCGCGGCGCGGCCGCGCTCTGGGCGACCGAGCACGGGCTGCTCGGGCCGCAGCCGAGCGCGGACGCGAGTTGATGGCCGGGCCCAGGCTTACGCGCTCGGAGTTCCTCGCGGCGGGCGCGGCGGCCACCCTGGCCCCCTGGGCGATGTCGGCAAAGCGGCGACACCGGCCGCGCTACCGCCCCGACCTCGAGCGCGTCGAGCACGTGGTGATCCTGATGCAGGAGAACATCTCCTTCGACCACTACTTCGGGACGTTGCCCGGCGTTCGCGGCTTCTCCGATCCCGATGCGATCAGGCTTCCGAACGGTCACTCCGTGTTCCAGCAGCCGTACCCGCTGACGCCGCAGGGGTACCTGACGCCCTGGAAGTTCGACGCCGCCTCGAGCAACCCGTGCCTGACGCCCGTGAACAACTCCTGGGACAACAGGCACAAGGCGTGGGACGGCGGCCGGATGGACGGCCACGTCGGCGCCACCGCGGGCACTCCGAACTACTTCACGATGGCCTACTACCCGCGTGACGGGGTCCCGTGGCACATGGCGCTGGCGGATGCGTTCACGGTCTGCGACCACTACTTCTCCAGTGTCCTCGGGCCGACGAACCCGAACCGGCTGTACATGTGGACCGGGACGATCGATCCGCACGGACGCAACGGCGGGCCCGACTACGACAACCAGGCCTACAGCAACTCGCACACGCGCTACACCTGGACGACCTATCCCGAGCGCCTCACCAGGGCGCAGGTGTCTTGGCGCGTCTACCACGAGGTCGACGACTTCGACGACAACGCCCTGAAGTACTTCGCCGCCTACCAGGACGCGAAGCCGGGATCGCCGCTGTACGAGAACGCGATGGTCAACCGGCCGGCCGACGCGTTCATGGAGGACGTGGCCGCCGATCGGCTCCCGCAGGTGTCCTGGATCGTCGCTCCGGCCAGGAGCTCGGAGCACCCGCTCAACTCGGCGCCCGGGCTCGGGGCGGACTACAACAACAGGGTGCTCCAAGCGTTCGCCGCCCATCCGAAGGTGTGGGCGAAGACCGCGCTGATCTTCACCTATGACGAGGACGGCGGCTATTTCGACCACGTCCCGCCGCCGACGCCGCGCGCGGGGACGACCGACGAGTTCATCGGCGACCTCCCGATCGGCCTTGGGTTCCGGGTGCCGACCGTCGTCTGCTCGCCCTGGACGCGCGGCGGCTACCTCTGCTCGGAGACGTACGACCACACCTCGCTGATCCGCTTCCTCGAGCGTCGTTTCGGCGTCGAGGAGCCTCAGATCAGCGACTGGCGGCGGCGCGTCTCTGGCGACCTCTGGGAGTGCTTCGACTTCACCGCGCCCGACTACAGCTTTCCCAGGCTGCCCTCGACGAGCGCCGGCGCGGCCGCCGCCGACGCCGCCTGCCGGCACAACGCGGTCGCCGCGCCGCGAGTGCTCAACGGCCCGATGCCGCGCCAGGAGCCGGGCAGCAAGCCACGCCGGCCCTGCGGGCGCCGCGCCACGCCGGTCGTCATCCACCTTCCCCACCACCGCGGGCAGCGACTGCTGCGCGGAACCCTGGCGGTCACGGGCCGGCGCAGGCGAAGACTGTCCAGGCGCGAGCTGCGGCGGCGACGCGTAGTGCTCCGCAGGCTCCCGACGGGGCGGACGGTGGACGTGCGGATCCGCCTCCGCGTCCGCTCCCACCGGCGGGCGCGGACGGTGAAGCTGGAGCGCGTGGTTCGGGTTCGCTGCCCCTAGCCGGCCGTCGGGCGGCTACGCCGCCGCCGGACCCAGCACGCGGACGATCTGCAGGTGGCTCAGCCCACCGAAATAGGAGCGCTCGATCGACAAGCGCCGGGCCGCGGGCAGCGCCGCGAGCGCGGGCCACGGCTTGCGCCCGGCGCCGCGGAGCCGGTCGAGGCGCGGCTTGACGAGGTCGACCGCGACCAGGTCCAGTCCCGCCCAGGCGGCGAAGCAGAAGCCGCCGACGCTCCCGGTGGCGGTCAGCAGAACGCCCGCGGCGGCCGCGGCAGTGATGCCATGCGGGCCGAGGATCAGCACGCTCGCGGCCGTCCCGACGCTCAGCCCGAACGGGAGCTGACCGAGCGTGACGACGGCGATCAGCACCGCGACGGCGTCGAACACGGAGGCGTTGATCCCGACCGCGTGGAGCATCAGCCAGTTGCGGGCGATCTGCGCGAGCACGGCGATGCCGACGAACCCGATCAATCGCACCTGGCCGTGAAGCGTGCGCATCACCGCGAGCCCTCGGTGCAACCAGCGCGCCTTCGCGGCGCCGAGCCGGACGAGCGCGATCGTGAGTCCCAGCACCGTCGCGAGCAGCGCCAGCGGCAGCCACCAGGGCAGGCCGAGCGGGCCGACCAAGGTGAATGAGGTGAGCGCGGCGAGGCTCGCCTCCACGGTCAGGATCGGGAGCTCAGCGGCGATGAGCGTGGGCACGCGTGGGCAGGAGTCGGGCACCCAGCGCCGCAGCGTGGCGATCCGCGCGGCGGTGCCGAGCTGCGTGTTGAGCAGACCGCCGACAAAGCCCATGCTCGACGCGCGGTAGAGGCTCCGACGGCCAACCGTGCCGCCGGACGCCAGCACGCTCCGGTACCAGGCCTCGCTACGAGACACGAGTGCCAGGGTCTGCAGCGCGACGGCGGCGACGATCACAGCGGCCGAGGCTCCCGTGACCCCCGCCTTGAGCTCCGACCACCTGCCTACGAGCATCGCGCCCAGCACCAGGCTGGCGAGCACCGAAGCGCTCACGGTGAGGGCGGCACGCCGCTTGCGGCGGATCCGGTCCAACGGAGGGCCCTTCCCTCAACCTCTTGTCGAGTCAACCGGGCGACAGGCAGAGGAAGCGGCCTGAGGTGCGGTCCGGCCGGCCGGCCGGGACGTCATTGCGCAGTGTAGTGCTCCCGCGGGGGTCAAACCGACCGCTCGCAGAGGTCGGCCAGCTCCGCCACGGCCCGGCCGAGCGCCCCGCGCGGCTCGCGGCCGCCGAGCGCCAGCTGCACGCCCATCCGTCCCTCCGGAAGCGACAGCGCCGCCCGCGTTTCCCAGCCGTCCGCGGCCTCGGCCCGATTGAGCGCGATCAGTGGGGGCGGCCCGACCCGCGCGAGGCAGCCGGACACCACGGTCGCCAGCGCCGGCTCGACCGCCGGCGTGG
>JBJMLJ010000393.1:0-4681 GCA_045805365.1 Thermoleophilaceae bacterium | reverse complement strand
TGCTGGCCGCCCAGATTCGCCAGGGGGCGAGGCTCGACGTCTACGCCGCCGCCAACACCAAGCTGCCCGACCAGCTGCATGCCGACGGCCTGATCGGCACGCCGGTGAGGTTCGCGACCAACCAGCTCGTGCTCGCCGTACCGAAGGGCTCCACGATCCGCACGATCGACGACGTGGCGAAGCCGGGAACCAAGCTGGTCATCGGCTCCGCAACGGTTCCCATCGGCTCCTACACCCGCCAGACGCTGGCCAAGCTGCCGCCCGCGACGGAGAAGGCGATCCTCGCCAACGTCCGCTCCGACGAGCCGGACGTGAAGGGGATCGTGGGCAAGCTCACCCAGGGGGCCGCCGACGCGGGATTCGTCTACGTCACCGACGTGCGGGCCGCGAACGGTCGCCTGACTGCGATCCGGCTGCCGGCGAGGCTGGAGCCCCGGGTGACCTACGGCGCGGCCGTCGTGACCAAGGCGAAGCAGCCTGCCCTCGCGCGGAGGTACGTAGACGGCCTCGATAAGGGCGACTGCGCCAGCGCGCTGCGCAGTGCCGGATTCGGCCCGGCGCCGTGAGACGCGGCGGCTGGTTCGGGATCGTGCTGGCGCTCTGCCTGGCGCTGGCGCTGACCTTCCTCACCGTTCCGGTCGCGGCGATCTTCGCCCACTCGACTCCTCGCGACCTCGTCTCGACCCTCGGCGACCGGAGCTCGCTCGACGCCCTCTGGCTCAGCCTGCGTACGACGGCGGTCTCGATGGCGATCATCCTCGCCGTCGGCACGCCGGCGGCGTACCTGCTGGCCACGCGCTCGTTCCGGGCCAAGGCGCTGGTCGTGACCCTCGTCGAGCTGCCGCTGGTGCTCCCACCGGCGGTGGCCGGCATCGCGCTGCTGGCCGCGGTAGGACCGAGCGGGATCCTTGGCGGGGCGGTGGACGCGGCCGGCATCGAGCTCTCCTTCACGACGGCGGGCGTGGTGGTGGCCCTCACGTTCGTCAGCTCGCCTTTCTACGTGCGCCAGGCGATGGCCGCCTTTGCCGCCGTAGACCGCTCCCTCCTAGACGCCTCCCGGACCCTGGGCGCGTCGGAGGCGCGCGGTTTCCTGCGCGTGGTGATCCCGGTGGCCCTGCCGGGCCTGGCCTCGGGGACCGCCCTCGCCCTCGGCCGCGCCCTGGGCGAGTTCGGCGCCACGCTCATGTTCGCCGGCTCCTTCCGGGGCGTCACGCAGACCGTGCCGCTTGCGATCTACGACCGCTTCTCCACCGACTTCGACGCCGCGCTCGCGCTTTCGGCGGTGCTGGTCGCGGTGTCGGCAGCCATCCTGCTCGCCGTCAAGCTGGTCCAGGGCGGCGCCGCGCTCGGCGGCTGGCAGGCGGAGTGACCGATGCTGAGCGTCGAGGCCCGAACGGCGGTCGGGGCGCTTCGGCTCGAGGTCGAGCTCACCGTAGAGCCGGGTGAATGCCTCGCGCTCGCCGGGCCCTCGGGCGCCGGCAAGACGAGCGTCCTGCGTGTGGCCGCCGGGCTCCTACGTCCGGCCGAGGGCCGGGTCCGGGCGAACGGGGAGACCTGGCTGGACACCGCCAAGGGCCTCGACGTGCCGGCGGAGCGGCGGCGCTGCGGCTACGTCTTCCAGGACTATGCCCTGTTCCCGCACCTGAGCGCCTGGCAGAACGTCGCCTACGCGCTCCGCGGGCTGGGCCGGCGCGAGCGACGCGCCCGGGCGCTCGAGCTGCTCGAGCGGCTCGGGCTGGGCGACCGCGCCGAGGCGCGCCCCGCGAGCCTCAGCGGCGGCGAGCGCCAGCGCGTGGCGCTCGCGCGGGCGGTTGCCCGGGACCCCGACGTGCTGCTGCTCGACGAGCCGCTGTCCGCCCTCGATGCCCGCACGCGCGCGGCCGCCGCGCGCGAGCTGGCCGAGGTGCTGCGCGGGACGGAGTCACCGTCGCTGCTGGTCACCCACGACTTCGGCGAGGCCGCGCAGCTGGGCAACCGGGTCGGGATCATCGACGCCGGGCAGATCGTCCAGGAGGGCACGCCGAGTGAGCTCGCGGCCGCCCCCCGCTCGGCCTTCGTGGCCGACTTCACCGGGGCGGTCGTCCTGACCGGCACCGCTCGCCTCGGGAACGACGGTCTCACACACGTGGGGCTGGACGGCGGTGGCGAGGTGGCGAGTGTCGATCGCGGGGACGGTCCGGTCGCCGTGAGCGTCTACCCCTGGGAGATCGCCATCGAGCCGGCGGGCGAGCCACGCCACGGGTCCGCCCAGAACCGGCTGGGGGTCGAGGTGCTCTCCGTCACCGCGATCGGCAACCGGGTGCGGCTGGGACTGGCCGGTCCGCAGCCGCTCGCCGCCGAGGTCACCCAGGCGGCCGCGGACGCGCTGGGGCTGAGGCCGGGAGCGAATGTGACCGCCTCGTGGAAGGCCGCCGCCACGCGGCTGGTGGCGCGCTAGCGCTCGACCCAGCTCGGTACGTCGAGATCGTCGAACGGGTTGTCGCGCCGGCCGGGCGAACGCCGGCGGGGCGACTCGCGCAGCTCCGCCGCGGCCCGCTCGAGCGCCTCGCGCTCCTCGGGCGTGGCGCCCGAGGAGGAATCGCCGGGCTCGGCCTCACGCCGCGACGCGGCCCCGATCCGGCGCGGGGCGCGCAGCGGCTCGTCGCCGACCGAGCCGACGCGGAGGTCGGCCTGCATGCGCTTGTGCGCCGCCTGCACGTCCCGCAGGATCCGCTCGCCCTGGCTCTGCAGCGAGGCGCCGAGCTGGCGCAGGCCGGAGGAGAGCGTCTTTGCCTCCTCGAGCACCTGGGCGGACGCCTTCTCGGCGTCGGACACGCGGCCCTCCATCTGGCGCCGCGTCTGCTCGCGGAGCTGCTCGGCATCCTTCCGGGCCTCGTCGATCTCGTTGCTGGCCGAGCGGCGGGCGTCGTCGCCAAGCTCGGCTGCCTTCTTTCGCGCCGTCTCCAGGTCGCGCTCGGCGTCCTGCTTGGCCTTGTCGAGGATGCGCTCGGCTTCGCGAGCAGCCTGCGTGGCCAGCTCGTCGGCGCTCTTCTCGGCTGCGGCGACGATCGCTTCGACGTACTGCGCGGCGATCTCGGCCGCCTTGGAGCCCGTTCCGTCCTGGCTCATCGCGGTTCCGATTGTCCCAGAAGGTCCACGCAGAACCAGCGCAAGGCCGAATTCAGCACCTCGGGCTGCTCCCACTGCAAGAAATGTCCCGCGCCGGGAACGACGAAGGGGCCCATCCGCTCGGGGAAGGCGATCTTCATCCGCTCCGGGAAGTCGGGCGGGATGACGTGGTCCTCGGGGCCGTAGAGGATCAGCGCCGGCGTCGGGTTGGGCTCCCGCAGCCGCGGCGGCTCCGACCACTCGCGCGCCCGGACGGCGTACTCGTAGATCGAGATCGACGCCCGGAAGTGCTCGGCGTCCCCGAACGGCTCCACCATGAACTCGACCTCCTCGGGCGTGAAGGCGCCGGGCGCGGCCCAGAACCGCGGGCCGTACATCTCGGCGACGTAGCGGCGGCGCTTCTCCGGGCTGTCGAGCTCGGCCGCGAGCCCCTCGGCGTCCGTTCCCTGCCGCATGAAGTAGTCGGCTGCCACTCGCACCCGGCGTGGAACGTCGCGCGGGCTGTCCGGCAGGACGGGCGGGATCGTGTTGAAGAGGACGAGCCGGTCGACCAGACCGGGGAAGCGAAGTGACACGTCCTGCGCGACGACACCGCCGAAGTCGCCGCCACAGGCGACGCAGCGCTCGACGCCCAGCTCGGAGCGCAGCAACGCCTCCATGTCCCGAGCCTGGGTCGCGGTGTCGAAGTGGCCGTCGGGACCCAGGCCCGAGTCGCCGTAGCCGCGCAGGTCGGGCGCGACCACGTCGAAGCCGGCCCGCGCCAGCGGCTCGATGTTGCGCCACCAGATCCGCTTGGTCTCGGGCCAGCCGTGCAGGAGGAGGAGTGGAAAACCTCCGGCTCCCTCGCGCACGTACGCCAAATGGTCGAAGCGGCGGATGTCGAATTCGCCTGTTTGCACGGACGGCCGACTGTACCCGCGTGGAACTACCTCAGGTCGGCAGGCTTACATGACCCAGACACCCGGCTTTTACATCCACCGGATCGACGAGTGGCTTCCTACCTGGAGGTAGGAGTGGCCGCCTGGACTCGTGCCGAGTACCTGCCAACGCCATTCAGCGCCCGCTCGCTGCTCGAGCGCGTACGCGAGGCGATCGACCGACCGGCCTAGGGACCACCTCTAGACCGCAAGTAACCTGCGGGTCGATGGACCGCTACGACCCCAAGACCATCGAACCCAAGTGGCAGCGGGTGTGGGCGGACGAGCACACATGGGAGGTCTCGAACGAGCCGGACGAGAGGCCCAAGTCCTACGTGCTCGAGATGCTTCCCTACCCATCGGGCGAGCCGCACATCGGCCACCTGAAGAACTACTCGGTGGGGGATGCGGTGGCCCACTTTCGCCGCCGCAACGGCTACCGCGTGCTGCACCCGATGGGCTACGACGCCTTCGGCCTCAACGCCGAGAACCACGCAATCAAGACCGGTCAGCACCCGCGCGAGTCCACCGAGAGCTCGATCGCCGAGTTCCGGCGCCAGTTCAAGGAGTGGGGGATCTCGATCGACTGGAGCCGCGAGTTCGGCACGCACGAGCCGAGCTACTACCGCTGGACGCAGTGGATCTTCCTGAAGCTG
>JBJMLJ010000392.1:0-4667 GCA_045805365.1 Thermoleophilaceae bacterium | reverse complement strand
GGCTGCTCGCCGGGCTGCGTAACCCGGCCCTGTCCCGACGTCCAGGACGCGGCTGCCGGCCGCGACTCCGGCGGCGTCCAGCAGACGGTCGACGAGCCGGGCGGTGATCCGGCCCGTCAGCAGGCCGTAGCTGGCGGCCTTCTCGCCCCACCCCGCCCGCTCCAGCGACTTGAATGCCTCCGCATTGCCCGTTCCGTCAGTCGCCGGCAAGACGCATCTCCACAGCAGCGGGGCGCGATCGGCGCTCAGTCGCCCTTGGCGTAGTTGCTCGCGCCGTACCAGTCGACCACGACCGCCGGCTCGTCGCCGACGACCCAGGCGTCATGGCCGCTCGGCAGCGACGTGATGTCGCCGGGGCCCGCGACGAGCTCGGTGCCGTCGTCCATCAGGATGCCCAGCTGCCCGCTCACGTGGTACTGGAAGTGGGGCGCCTCGCAGCTGTCCGTGTTGGCGAGGGGCTTGACGTCGTTCGACCAGCGCCAGCCGGGCTCGAAGACGAGCCTTCCGACCTCGCCGCCGCCCACCTCGAGGATCTCCGCGTGGCCCTTGGGAAACTCGCGGGTCTCGTCCGGGCTGCCGAAGCTCTTGTGCTCGGTCTCGTGCCTGTCGCTCATGCTCTTCCTCTCCTCGGGTGCCTGCGCTAGTCTGACCTACTAGTAGGTAAGTAGTCAAGTCAGGTCGATCCGGCAGGATTGGACGGAATGGAGACCCGCTCACAGATCCTCGACGTCGCCGAGCGACTGGTGCAGGTGCGCGGCTTCAACGGCTTCAGCTACGCCGACATCGCGGCGGAGCTGGGCATCAGCAAGGCCAGCCTCCACTACCACTTCGCGAGCAAGGCCGAGCTCGGCGAGGCGCTCATCGATCGCTACGCCGACCGCTTCGGGACGGCCCTGGAGGCGATCGACGAGAGCGGTGACGAGCCGCAGGCAAAGCTCGAGGCGTACGCGCGCATCTATGCGGACGTCCTTCGCGACCGTCGAATGTGCCTCTGCGGGATGCTCGCGGCCGAGTACGAGACGCTTCCCGAGCCGATGCGCGCCGCGATCGTCCGCTTCTTCGACGAGAACGAGCGCTGGCTGACCGGCGTGCTTGAGCACGGCAGCGCGGCCGGCGCCCTCGAGCTCGAGGGACCCGCGAGGGACGAGGCCCAGACGATTGTCAGTGGGCTCGAGGGCGCCCTACTCGTCGCCCGCCCCTATGGCGACGTGGCCCGGTTCGAAGCGGCGGCGACGCGCTTGCTCAAGAGCCTGGCGCGCACCGCCCCCAGCGTCTAGAAGTGCACTCCCCGCATCAGGTAGGCCATGGCGACGGCCTCGGTTGACATCTCCTCCTGCTGCGCGTCCTGGCCGCCGGCCTCGACCTCTTCCTTCTTCTTCTTGGCGGCCTTCGAGTCGGGGAACAGGCCGTAGGCCGTGTTCATCACCTGGTCGACCGTCTTCGGCGACAGGGCGTACAGCACCTCGCCGAACGTGCCGAGCTTCGTCGCCTTTCGCTTCGGCTTGTCGATCATCGCGTCGGCGATCATCTGCGCCGCCTCGTCAGGAGTCAGCGTGGGGAACGCCTTGTAGATGTCGGTGGGCGCGATCATCGGCGTGCGCACGAGCGGCATGTAGATCGTCGTGAACTTGACGTTGTCCCCGACCACCTCGGGCGCGACGCAGCGCGAGAACGCGTCGAGCGCCGACTTCGAGGCGACGTAGGCGGAGAAGCGCGGCGTGTTCGTCTGCACGCCGATCGACGAGACGTTGATGATGTGGCCGGTCTTGCGCTCGCGCATCCCCGGCAGGAAGGCCAGGATCAGCTTGAGCGCGCCGAAGTAGTTGAGCTGCATCGTGCGCTCGAAGTCGTGGAAGCGGTCGTATGACGCCTTGACCGAGCGCCGGATCGAACGGCCGGCGTTGTTGATCAGGATGTCGACGCCCCCGTGCTCCTCGAGCACCTCCTGCGCGAGCCGGTCGATGTCCTCGAGGTCCGACAGGTCGCAGGGGTGGACGTGCGCGGTGCCGCCGTTGTCCTCCACCTGCTTCGCGACCTCCTCCAGCTTCTCGCGCGTGCGCGAGACGAGCAGCACCTCGCCGCCGGCGTCGCCGATCTTGAGCGCCGTCTCCAGCCCGATGCCGCTGGATGCGCCCGTGATCAGGATCTTCTTGCCCTCGATCGCGCTCTTCAGGCTGCGGTCGCGGAACAGGTCCGGGTCGAGGTTGCGCTCCCAGTAGTCCCAGAGCCGCGGCGCGTAGGACGAGAGGGGCGGCACCGCGATGCCCGTCCCCTTGAGCGCGCGCTGCGTGTCCCGCGCGTCGAACGTGCAGTGGAAGTCGCGGTTCTCCATCGCCGCCGGCGGGATGCCGAGGTCGCGGTAGGTCTGCTCGCGGATCTTCTTGATGGTGGGCAGCGCCATGATCCCGGCGCGCACGGGCTTGGGGATCGCGTTCGTCATGTTCTGGTCGATCCGCAACGCGAACTGCGGCGCGTGGCCGGCCTTGGCGAACTCGTTGAGTGTCTGGCCGACGCTCATCGGCTCCGGGTTGACGAGGTGGAAGGTGTCTCCCGGCAGGTCGTCGTCCGGCAGGTGGGCGATGTGGTCCATCGCCCTGGCGACGAAGTCGACCGGCACGATGTTCGTCTGCCCGCCCTCGGGTCCGGCGAGGGGGACCCACTCCGGAAGCGCGCTGCGCAGCCGCTGGATGAGCTTGAAGAAGTAGTAGGGGCCGTCGATCTTGTCCATCTCGCCGGTCTCCGAGTGGCCGACGACGATGCCCGGGCGGAAGACCAGGGTCTTCGCCTCGACGGCCTCGCGCACGAGCTTCTCCGACTCGAACTTGGTCCGGTGGTAGTGGTGGGGCAGCCGCTGGCCCTCGTCGAACATGTCCTCCTGGAACACGCCGCGGTAGTGGCCGGCGACGGCGATCGAGCTCGTGTGGTGGAAGCGCCCCACGTCGTGGGAGTTCGCGAAGTCGACGACGTTGCGGGTCCCCTCGACGTTGGCCTTCTCGGAGGCCTCCTCGTCGGCGTCGACGTCGTAAACGGCGGCGAGATGGAAGAGGTGGTCGATCTTCTCGTCGAAGCCCTCGACGCCCAGCGCCGGCTTCGACAGGTCGCCGGCGACCGGGACGATCCGGCCCTCGTCGGCGCGCAGGTTCTCGGCCAGCGCGTCGATCTTGCCGCGCGAGCCCTCACGGACGAGCACGTAGATCGTCCCCTCCCGCTTGAGGAGCTCGGCTACGAGGTGCCTCCCGATGAAGCCCGTCGCGCCCGTCACGAAGTAGCTCACAGCCGCGCGAGTCTATCCAGCCTTGACCCCCACGCGCGCGCGCGCGAAACTCGTGCTGGAAGGCCGGAAAGTGGGGAGGAGATCCACCGCGAGGCGCCAAGCAGACGCCGCCGGCCTACGTAGCGGGCCGTAACGCCCGCGCACAGCGGCCGAGCCGGTTCTTTGGCTCGGCCGTTGTAGCGTCAAGGCCGTGCAAGACGAGAGGCTGACCCTCAGGGAGGCCGCCGACCGAGCAGGGGTATCTCCCTCCACCCTCAGGCGCTGGGCCGAGAACGGCCTCATCCCGGAGGCGGACGGCGGCGCCGACGGCTGGACGGGCGCGGCCGCGGCGCACGCGCGGATCGTCGCCAGGCTGCGCGAACGGGGTCACAGCCTGGACCTGATCAAAGAGGCGAGCAAGCAGGGCCGGCTCGCCTACGGCTTCGTCGAGGAGCTCTTCCCGACCGACCGGGAGGCGCGGACCATCGACGAGGCCGCCGCCGAGACCGGCCTCGAGCCGGCGCTGATCGAGCGCTTCATCTCGAGCATCGGGCTACCGCGGCAGACGCTCGAGCACGTGACCGACGAGGACGTGCACGCGATGCAGTACGTCGCGGCCGTGCTGTCCGCGGGCTTCCCGCTGGTGGCCTTTCTCCAGCTCTGCCGCGTCTACGGCCAGGCCCTCGCCCAGATCGCCGACGCCGAGGTGCGCCTCTTCCACATCTACGTGCATGAGCCGCTGATCCTGGAGGGCGTCCCCGGGCTCGAGATGGCGGAGGAGATGGAGCACCTCGCCCGGGACCTGCTGCCGCTCGCCTCGCCGCTCATGGACTACGTCCATCAGCGCTTCCTGCAGCACTACATCGAGCAGGACGTGGTCGGCCACATGGAGATCGAGCTGGACGGGGAGGACCTCGGCCGGCTGCGCGTGGCGATCGCATTCGCCGACCTCGCCGGCTACACCCGCTTCACGGAGGAGGAGGGCGAGGAGGAGGCGCTGTCCTTCGTCGAGCGCTTCGTCGAGGGCGTCAACGCGACCCTGCCGGAGGACGCCCGCGTGATCAAGACGATCGGCGACGAGGTGATGATCGTCGGCCAGGACGCGGGCGCCCTGACGGACTGGGCCGTCGGCTTCATGCGGCTCTTCTCCGAGCGTCCGCAGCCGCGGATCGGCGTGCACTACGGCGCCACGCTCTACCGCGACGGCGACTACTACGGGCGCGAGGTGAACCTGGTCTCCCGGGTGGTGGCGCGCGCCCGCGGCGGCGAGGTCCTGGTCACCGACGCCGTCATGGACGCGGTGAAGGACTCGGGGCACCTGGGCTTCGAGGGCATCGGCAGCGTCAAGCTCAAGGGCTTCGACGAGCCGGCCCAGCTGTTCCGCGCCTACTCGAAGGAGTAGCGGTGGAGCGTC
>JBJMLJ010000391.1:0-3813 GCA_045805365.1 Thermoleophilaceae bacterium | reverse complement strand
CGACCTTGGGCGGGCCGACGAGCGCGAGCTCCGGCTCAAGCCGTGGCTGTACACGATCGCCCGCAACCGCTGCCTCTCCATGCTGCGCGCCCGCCGCGAGGAGGTCCACGTCGACTGGGAGCCGGCGACCGCCGGGCTCGCCGAGCAGGTCGAGCAACGGGCCGAGCTGCGCGAGCTCGTGCGCGACCTCGGCGACCTGCCGGCCGAGCAGCGGGCGGCCCTCCTCCTCGCGGAGGTGGCCGACCTCTCCCATGTCGAGATCGGCCAGGTGCTGGACTGCGAGGCGGCCCGGGTGAAGGCCCTCGTCTACCGGGCCCGCAGCTCCCTGATCGAGCGCCGCGAGGCGCGGGACACGCCATGCGACGAGATCCGCGAGCAGCTCTCGGTGCTCAGCGGCGGCTCGCTCCGGCGAAGCGTGATCCGCCATCACCTCAGCTCCTGCGACGGCTGCCGCGCCTATCGTGAGCAGGTCAAGCGCCAACGGCAGCTGCTCGCCGTGGCGCTGCCCGTGGTGCCGCCGGCCTGGCTCAAGGCCAGCGTCCTGGGCGGCGGTGGCGGTGCGGCCGGCGGGCTCGGCGGCGCCGCGACCGGCGCATCCGTTGCCGGCGCGGGCGCGGCCGGCCCGATCGGATCGGCGGTGCTGACCAAGGCCGCGGTCCTCGCGGTCCTCGCCGGTGGCGGTGCGGTGGCCACCCAGGCCGTGATCGACCACCACGGCGCGCTGAAGAGCACGCCTCCGCCCGCCGCCCACGGGTCCTCGCATCAGGCGACCTCGGGGTCGGCCACGCCGGCGGGGTCGGCGCGCTCCCGCTCGGGCGGGAACGGCGGGGCGGCCGGCGATAGGTCGCACCACGCGGGGCGCCACGACTCCGGCCACCACGCGGGCTCGACGTCGTCCGGAACCGCCGCCGCTAAGCGCGGTCGCGGCCCGGCCGCGGTGCCCGGCAGCCGCGGCCACGGGTCCGAGAAGCACTCGCACCACGCCGACGGCGTGCCGCACGGCCGCGGGCCGGTCTCGGCGCCCCCGACCGATACCCCCGTCAAGCGCGGGCCGCCCGCCAAGGAGCATCCGGCCCACCCGACGCACCCCACGCACCCCGTTCCGCCGCTTACGACCCACAACCAGGGTTCGAGCACGAAGGACGGCTCCGGCGGGGACGAGCCTGCCGCGGACTGAGACCGAGCCGGGCTCCACGCCCACTATCGACGAGCTCGTGGTGGCGGCCGAGCCGGCCGCCTGGGTGGATGCGGGCTTCCACGTCGCGCACGACCTGGTCGAGGCCGGCAGCGTCCGCATCCGGCTGGCGGGCGCCGACGCCGGGCGGGGGCTCGTCTCCTGGTCGCTGCGGGGGCTCGCCGGCGACGAGCTCGACGGCTTGCCGGTCGAGCGCTCGGAGCGGCCGGCGGCGACGGGCGCTGCGCACCCCAACGGCGTCGTCTCGCTCGACCACGTGGTGGCCTTCAGCCCGAACCTCGACCGCACACTCGCTGCCCTGCGCGGAGCCGGTCTCGACTTCAGGCGGCTCCGCGAGAAGCCCACGCCCGCCGGGGCGCCGCGTCAGGGCTTCTTCCGCATGGGCGAAGTCATCCTCGAGGTCATCCAGGTGCCCGACGGCTCGTCGCTGCTGGCCGACCCGGACGGCCCGTCCCGGCTGTGGGGCCTCTCGTTCCTCGTCGAGGACCTCGACCGCCCGGCCGCGGCGCTCGGGGAGAGGCTTGGCGACCCGCGCGACGCGGTGCAGCCCGGCCGCACGATCGCGACCGTGCGCAAGGAGGCCCGCCTCGGCGTGCCGGTGGCCTTGATGACGCCTTGAACCCCGCGAGGAGGCCCTGCGTAGATCAATCCGATGGGCCTCGCAAAGCGCCTCGCCCTGCTTGCGCTTCCCTCCTTCCTGGTCGCCGCCGTTGCTGCCGCCCCGGCGCAGGCCACCTACCACCTGCTCCGCATCAATGAGGTCTTCCCCTCGGCCACGACCTCGCAGCAGTTCGTCGAGCTGAAGGACCCGGAGCAGGAGCCGTTCCCCGCCGACACGTACTACATCGCCCTGTACGACGGGGCGGGGGGCTTCATCGCCAAGCAGGTCATTCATCCGGAGGACGGCTTCAGGATGAGCACCGCTCCCTTCACCCTCGGGGCATCGATGCCATACGACGACCCCCTCGAGTTCACGCTTCCCAGCGGCACCGGCCAGGTCTGTTACTACAAGGGCGATCCGCAGGGGAGCGGCCAGCGCGTCAACTGCCTCGGCTATGGCGACATCACGATGCCGCTCGGCGACACGGGCCCGACGCCCCCCGCGGGCAGGTCGCTCCAGCGCCTCTCCTGCGGTGACATCGGCGTCGCGGCGCCGACCCGCGACGGCGAGAACGCCGCCTGCCCGCCCGGGGGCGGCGGTGGCGGTGGGGGAGGCGGCGGTGGCGGTGGGGGAGGCGGCGGAGGCGGCGGCTCCGACACGAAGTCGCCGACCGTCAAGCTCAAGGCCGGCAAGCGTCAGGACATCGACAAGCTGGCGGTCGTCGTGAAGTCGGGCGAGGCCGCGACCGTGACGGTCCGCGCGAGCGTCTCAGTCCCCGCCGGCGCGGCGCGCACGCTCCGCTTCAAGACGGTCAAGCGGTCGCTCAGGGCCGGCGTCAGGAAGAAGATCCGGCTGAAGCTGAAGCGGAGCGCGAAGCGGGCGGCCAAGCGCGCGATCGCCCGCGGCCGCCACCTGAAGGCCAAGATCAAGATCACGGTCAAGGACAAGGCGGGCAACACGACCGTGAAGCGCTTGAAGGTCCGGCTGAAGAACTAGGCGCGGTTGCGCTACTTGGCCGGGGCCGGCTCGGGCGCCGCGATCTCGACCTCGCGCCGCTCGCTGGCCAGCTCGATCTGCGCCGCGCGGCCACCGAGCTCCTCCCAGCCGGCGATCGCCGTGCCGTGGAAGGCGTCGAGGAAGTCGTCGCTGTGGAGCGGGTCGTGGTGGAACAGCATCACCCGCTCCGGCTCGACGCGGTTCGCGAATGCGAGCGCGTCGCCGAGCTTGCAGTGCCCCCAGCCCACGTGGTGTCGGTACTCGGCGTTCGTGTACTGGCAGTCGTGGAAGAGCATGGTGGCGCCGCGAGCGAGCTCGAAGCCCGAGATCCAGTCGGGGTCGTCGCTGCCGAGCTGCACCCCCAGGCCGGGCTCGTGGTCGGGGATGTAGCAGAGCGACGTGTCCCCCTCGGTGATCCGGTAGCCGAGCGTCGGGCCGCGGTGGGCGACCGAGGCGGCCCTGACCGTCGCCGTCCCGATCTGCCACTCGGTGTGGGGGGCGTCGCGGAACGAGACGTCGCAGGGCAGCTCCCGCATCTCGACCGGCGACAGCGGCGCCGAGATGTAGCGGGCGATCCGGTCGTGCAGCGATGCCTCCGGCGACTCGGGACCCCAGACCACGATCTCCGAGCTGGGCCGGAAGGCGGGCGCGAAGAACATCAGGCCCTGGATGTGGTCGAGGTGGAGGTGGGTGAGCAGGATGTTGATCCGGGTGCCCTCCTCGGACAGGGCGAGGCCCATGCCGCGGATGCCGGTGCCGGCGTCGAGGGCGATGATCGTGCCGTCCGAGAGCGTGACCTGCACGCACGAGGTGTTGCCGCCGTAGCGCGTGGTCTCGGGCCCCGGCGAGGGCACGGACCCGCGGGCGCCCCAGATCTTGACCTTCACGCGCGGGCCCCCAAGGGCCAGAAGAACACCATCGCCCCGCTCGTCTCCTCGCTCGCGCGGATCGGCAGCGCGCTCGCCTCGATCGCGTGCTCGGCGCCCTTCATCGAGCGGATCGTGAAGTGCGAGTGGGCGGG
>JBJMLJ010000390.1:0-3185 GCA_045805365.1 Thermoleophilaceae bacterium | reverse complement strand
CGGGGCGATCGCGTTCTGCGCCTGGACTCCCGACGGCCTGGGCGGTCGGCTCCTCTCGACCGCGGCCTCATACCTGCCTCCGCGGCCGCCCGTCGCCTCGCCACCAAGCCTGTGGGGGTCGGAGGAGCACGTCCGCAGGCTCCTCGGCCAGTACGTGTCGGCGCTCGACTTCGAGCATCACTCGATCGAGTTCGACTCCAGGTCGGCCGGGGCCTGGATGACCATGCTCGGGGTGGAGTCGAGCGAGGTGCGCGGCGAGCTGCTGTCGCTCTTCGAGGAATCCGGCGAGGCCGAGTACCTGATGACGGTCGCGCGCCTCTAGGATCGGAGCCCGATGGATCCGGTCGCGGCGCCCCCTCAGGAGCTGCCCGCCGAGCTGCGCGGCCCGCCGCCGCCCCGCCACGGCGGACTGCTGACGCTGCTCCGCTTCATGCGCCGCAAGCGGATGCTGACGCCGAAGTACGCGCGGCTGGTGCTCCGCCTCGGCGTCCGCAAGATCCGCTTCGGCCGCCGGCTCGTGCTCGACGGACTGGCCTTCATCGGCCCGGGCTGCACGCTGCAGATCGGCAAGAAAGCGTCGATCGAGCTGGGACGCTGGTCCTGGCTCGGCCACGGCTGCAAGCTCCGCTGCCACGAGGGCGTGATCTCGATCGGCGCCAAGAGCGTGCTCGGCCAGGAGTGCACGATCTCGGCCTACAGGCACGTCTCGATCGGCCGCGAGTGCGTGATAGCCGACCGGGTCATGCTGATCGACTTCGATCACGGTGTCGTCGAGGTCGAGCGGCCGATCCGCCTCCAGGGGATCTACAAGCGGGACGTCCGGGTGGGGAACAACGTCTGGATCGGCTACGGGGCCTGCATCCTGCGCGGTGTGACCGTCGGCGACAACGCGGTCATCGGCACCAACGCCGTGGTGACCCGCGACGTTCCCGAGAACGCCGTCGTGGCCGGGGTCCCGGCGCGGGTGATTCGCATGCGCGAGGAGCCGAAGACGTTGCGCTGGGGCTGACGCCCCCGGGCGCCGTCCCCCCGGCGCCGCCGCCCGCGAGCGTGTGCGGGCTCTGAAAGCGCGTGCGGGCTACGACAAGAAAGGTGTCTGTGAGTCATCGCGCGGTGGCTGCGAGCCACTTTTCTTGTCGTAGCCGACACGGACCTCGAGCGACGTGCAATGACCTGCGATGACCTGCGATGACCTGCCGCGTGTAGAGCCAGCCGCCCGGCCCCGGGTCCTGGGCCCGAGAGCAAGTGCGGGCTCCGAGAGCGCGTGCGGGCTACGACAAGAAAGGTGTCTGTGAGTCATCGCGTGGTGGCCCCGAGCCACTCTCCTTGTCGTAGCCGACACGGACCGCGCGTGGGGCCCGCCGGCCCGGTGCGTTACAAGCTCGCGACCTGGTGTGACTTCGTCGCGACGGGCGCCCCACGGCGGCGCCGGGGCGCCGTAGCTTGGCGCGGCCATGGGCAGGCACCCGACCAACGTCATGTACTTCCGGCGCCGCGACGGGCCGCGCTGGTCCGACCCCTACTACCGCGAGTGGGCGGTCGTGGTCGGCGACCGGATTCGACGGCTTCGCCAGCAGCGGGGCTGGTCGCTGCGCGACCTCACCGAGCGGGTTCACAAGCCGGAGGGCGGTCATTACAGCGGCGGCTACTTCTCTCGGCTCGAGCGCGGCTGGGGCAGCGCGCCGCTCTACGTATACCTCGTCATCGCGGAGCAGCTCGAGGTGGACGCGGGAGTTCTACTCGGGCCTGACGAGGTGCAGCGGGAGATCACCCCGGCCGAGGGGGTGCTGCTGCGGTTCCTCGAGCGAGCGGGCATCGACCCGGAGACGGCCATCGCCCGGCTGGCGCAGACCGCGCCGGCAGCGCAGACCGGGCCGGCCGCGCAGACCGGGCCGCGCGCGCAGACCGTGCCGCCCGCGGCTCCTACGAGCTGCGAAGGGGGCTGAGCCGGGCCTCGCGATAGACGCCGGACACCTGGCGGGCGACGTCGGCCCAGTCGAAGCTCAGGACGTGCTCGGACGCCTCGGCAACGAGGCGGTCGCGGAGGTCGGCGTCGGTGAGCAGCCGCTCGGCCATCTGGCCCAGCGACTCGGGATCGCGGGAGCGGAAGCGGAGGCCTACGTCGCCGTTGGGCACGACCTCTCGCAGGCCGCCCGTGTCGGCTACCAGGCAGGGGCAGCCGGAGGCCATCGCCTCGAGCGCGACCAGGCCGAAGGGCTCGTAGATCGACGGGACCACGGTCAGGTCGGCGATGCGGTAGAGCGAGTGGAGCACGTCGTCGCCGATCCAGCCGAGGAAGGTGCCGTGCTCGTGGAGCCCGAGCTCCTGCGCCTGCTCGAGCAGCTCGGACTCGGCGGTGCCCGAGCCGGCCACGAGGAAGCGGACGTCGCCGAGCCGCTCGATCAGCCCCGGCAGCGCCTGGAGAGCGAGGTGGAAGCCCTTCTCGTAGACGAGCCGGCCGACCAGCAGGACGAGCCGCTCGTCGGGACGGGCGAAGCGGGAGCGAAGGGCGTCGAGGTCGTCGACGGGGACGAGCTCGGAGGGGTCGATCCCGTTCGGGATCACCGAGATCCTGTCCTCCTCGAGGCCGTAGATGTCGGCCACGTGCTCGCGCATGTAGGCCGAGCAGGTGATCACCCGCTCGGCGCGGTTGGCCATCCAGCGCTCGACGCCGTGGATGTACGACTGCGGGTGCTTGTCGACCCAGCCCTGGTGACGGCCGAACTCGGTGGCGTGGATGGTGACCACGAGCGGGCAGCGGAAGCGCTTGGCGAGGTGGTCGCCGGCGCTGGCCACGAGCCAGTCGTGGCCGTGGACGAGGTCGAAGTCGTGGCGGTCGCCGACCTCGACGCCGACGGCGAGCATGTCGGCGTTCATGTGCTCGATCCAGGCGACGAACTCGCTCAGGTCGCGGGGGCGCTCGGGCTCGCGCACGCGGTGGACCAGCACGCCCTCGACCTCCTCCTCCGCGGGCGACTCCTCACGGCCGCGGGCGAGCACGTGGACCTCGACGTCCTGCGCGGCGAGGTTCTCCGCCAGCTTGCGCACGTGACGGGCGAGTCCGCCCTCGATCAGGGGCGGGTACTCCCAGCTGAGGATCAGGGCGCGCATAGCGGTGCGAGGTCGAGATGCGGGGCCAGGTTGCGCAGCCCCGGGGCTGGAACGGAGTCTTTCAGAGCCCGTTG
>JBJMLJ010000389.1:0-5371 GCA_045805365.1 Thermoleophilaceae bacterium | reverse complement strand
TGTTCCCGATCTTCATGTGGCTGGCTGTGGTCTGCGACGAGCGCGGCTGGACCGACCGGGTCGCCGGCCTCTTCGGGCTGGGCCTGGGCCTGTTCACGGTCGAGTTCGCGAGCTGGCACTGGATCTCGTGACCCGGGCCGTCCTGCTCGACATGCTCGGCACTCTCGTCGAGCTTCGGGACCCGGTGCCGCGGCTACGCGTCGAGCTCGAGCGGCGCACCGGCGTTGATGTGGGGGACGAGGCGGCGGCGCGCGGCTTCGGCGCGGAGATCGCCTACTACCTCGAGCACCACATGGAGGGGCGCGACCACAAGTCGCTCGAGGACCTCAGGGATCGCTGCGCCGAGCGGATGGACCAGGCGCTCGCGGTCGACGGGCTCGCCCGCGAGGACGTGCGCGCGGCGATGATGGAGTCGCTCGAGTTCGTCCCGTTTCCCGACGTGGAGCCGGCCCTGGGTGAGCTGAGGGAGCTCGGCCTGAAGCTCGTGATCGCCAGCAACTGGGACTGGTCACTGCCCCAGTGGGTCGAGCGGGTTGGCCTCGATCGGCTGGTGGACGGCACCGCGTCATCGGCCGTCGTCGGCGCCGCCAAGCCGGCCCCGGACGTCTTCCTCGCCGCCCTCGAGATCGCGGGCGTGGGACCCGAGGACGCCGTCCACGTCGGCGACTCGCTGGACGGTGACGTCGAGGGAGCGCGAGCCGCCGGGCTCCGCGCGATCCTGCTCCGGCGCGCCGGCGAGGCACCCGCCGGCGTCGAGTCGATCATGTCGCTCGCCGAGCTGCCGGCCCTAGTCTTGGGAGGAGCGGAGCCCGATCGGTGATCGGGCGAGCACCGCACCACTTGATCCGAATGGAGACCGCCGCTCCGCAGGCCCCGCCGAACCCGCCCGAGCTTCCGGAGGGCGCGAACACGGCTCCCCCGTGGCCCGCCTGGTATGCCGTGGCCGGCTTCGTCGTGGCGGCCGTGGCCATCCTGATCGTCGTCGGCATCCTCGCGGCGGCCACCGGGACGACGTCCGACAACCAATCCTCGACCTTCTCGATCGTCGCCACCCTGCTCCAGGAGGCGATCCTCATCGGGACCGCCGCCGTCTTCGCCTCGTTCACGGCGCCACCCCGTCCGTGGCATTTCGGCCTGCGCAGTACGCGCTTTTGGCCGGCGGTCGGCTGGGCGGCGCTGGGGCTGTTCTCCTTCTACGTGTTCGCGGCCGTCTACAGCATCGTGGTGGAGCCCACCGCCAAGCAGAACATCACCCAGAGCCTCGGCGCCGACCAGGGCACGCTGGGGCTGATCCTCGCCGGGCTGATGGTGATCGCCGTAGCCCCGGTGGCCGAGGAGTTCTTCTTCCGCGGCTTCTTCTACCGGGCGCTGCGGGGCCGCTTTCCGGTCGTCGTCGCGGCGTTGATCGACGGTGTGGTCTTCGGACTCATCCACTACGACTCCGGCCTGCTGCTGATACTGCCGCCGCTGGCGGTGCTCGGCTTCATCCTCTGCCTCGTCTACGAGCAGACGGGCTCGATCTTCCCCACGATCGCGATCCACGCGCTCAACAACACCGTCGCCTACGGCGTCCAGGCCCACGCCTGGAGCGTCTCGCTCGTGCTTGGGCCGCTCGTGATCGGCGGCTGCATGCTCGCGCCGCGGGTGATCAGGCCCTTGCGCGCGGCTCCCGCGCTTCGATGAGGGCGGCCGTCAGCGGGCGCGGGCTTGTCAAGCGCTACGGCAGGATAGTGGCCGTCGACGGGATCGACTTCGACGTGCCCGCCGGTGTCTGCTTCGGCTTCCTCGGCCCCAACGGCGCCGGCAAGACGACCACGATGAAGATGATCTACGGCCTGGCGACGGTGGATGCCGGCGAGCTGTCGGTGCTGGGGCTCGACGCGCGCCGCCAGCGGCGGGAGGTCAAGGCGCGCCTCGGCGTCGTCCCCCAGGAGCAGAACCTCGACCGCGAGCTCACGGTCCGCGAGAACCTGGCGATCCAGGCCCTGTACCACGGCCTGCCCACGGACGGGCGGATCGAGGAGCTGCTCGACTTCACGCTCCTGGCCGAGCGAGCCGACGAGAAGCCGTTCGCGCTCTCGGGCGGTATGAAGCGGCGGCTCCTGATCGCCCGGGCGCTCGTCAACCGGCCCGAGCTGGTCGTCCTCGACGAGCCCACGACCGGCCTCGATCCGCAGGCCCGGCTGGCCGTCTGGGGCCTGCTCGATCGGCTGCGCTCGGAGGGCGTGACGCTCATCGTCACGACCCACTACATGGAGGAGGCGGAGCGGATCTGCGACCGCCTCGTGATCATGGACGAGGGCCGCATCGTGAGCGAGGGCGAGCCCGGCCAGCTGCTCGAGCGCTACGGCGAGCGCAACCTCGAGGGAGTCTTCCTCCAGGTCGCCGGACACGACCTGCGCGAATGAGCGCCGCCGAGCTCGTCCCCAGCGTCCCGGCCGCCACCCGCGTCTGGCGGCGCAACTTCAAGGTCTTCTCGAAGGTCTGGAAGGGCGCGCTGCTGCCGCAGTTCTTCGATCCGCTCTTCTATCTGCTCGCGCTCGGCTTCGGCCTCGGCACCTACCTGGCCACGGTCAACGGCATCCCCTACAAGCAGTTCGTCGGCGCCGGCCTGATGAGCTCGGCCGTGATGTGGGCGGCGACCTTCGAGACGACCTGGAACATCTTCTTCAAGATGGAGGAGACCCGCCTCTACGACTCGGTGCTGTCGACGCCGGTCGAGGTCCAGGACCTGGTGCTGGCCGAGATGGCCTGGGCCGCGACGCGGGCGGTGATCTACGGCACGACCTTCACGGTGATCGTGGCGGCCTTCGGCCTGGTCGACTCGCCCTGGGCCGTGCTGACGCCGCTCTTCCTCGCCCTGGGCGGCGCCTGCTTCGGGATGCTCGGCCTGACCTTCACTTCGCTGATCAAGACGATGGACTGGTACAGCTTCTACTACACGCTGTTCATCACTCCGCTGTTCCTCTTCAGCGGCATCTTCTACCCCCTGACGCGGTTGCCGGACTGGGTGCACGTGATCGCCTGGTTCACACCGCTCTACCACCTGGTGCAGATCACGCGCGGCCTCGTACTCGGCCCCGACGCGCTCTCCGTTCTCGGCAACGCGCTCTGGCTGCTGGTGGTGATCGTCGCCCTGTTTCCGATCCCGGTGCGCGCGCTCCGCCGGAGGCTCGTGGCATAGTTCTGCCCGCAATGCGGCCCCGCGTTCTCGTTCTGCTGCCGGTCATCGCTGCCGCGATCGCCTTTGCCCCGCCGGCGGCCGCCCAGCTGCCCGGCACGCCGACGACCCCGAAGCCCAAGCCCAAGCCGAAGCCCAAGGGCGGGCGGATGTCGATCAAGCTGTCCGGCGGGATGGCCACGCGCCGGCTGCGGTACGTGATCCGCGGCCAGCGGGTCAAGGTCGTCGGCCGGCTGCGGCCGTTCGTGGCCGGGCAGCTCGTGACCGTGCTGGTCGTCCGCAAGGGCAAGGTCAGCCAGCGCAAGCGGGCGCGGGTCCGCGGCGCCGGCAAGGGGCGCGGAGGCTTCGTGGTCCACTTCATCGCCCGCCGCCGCGGACTGCTCCGGGTGAAGGCGGTGCACCGCGCCACAGCCGCCCAGGCCCGGTTCCACTCGCGCTCCGTGCGCGTGAAGTCCGTGATCTGGAGGGCCGGTACGGGCGCCGGCGGGACGCGCGTGCTCCTGCTCCAGCGCGGCCTGCGCTCGCTCGGCTACGCCGTGAACGTCAGCGGCTTCTACAACGACGCGACCTCGCGTGCGGTGCTGGCCTACCGCAAGGTCCAGGGCTGGGCGCGCACCGGCTACGCCGGCCCGGAGGTCTACGGGAAGGTCTTCCGCGGCCGCGGTCGCTTCAAGCTCAAGTACCCGCGGGCGGGGCGCCACGTGGAGTTCGACTGGTCCCGCCAGGTGCTCGTGCTGGCCGACAACGGCCGCGCCTACCGCGTGTTCCACGCCTCATCGGGCAAGCCGTCGACGCCCACGGTCTTCGGGACCTACCACTTCTACAGCAAGACCCCGGGGACGAACTCCGAGGGCATGGTCGACGCCAACTACTTCATCCGCGGATACGCGATCCACGGCTATGCCTCGGTGCCTCCCTACGCGGCCAGCCACGGCTGCATCCGCGTGCCCATCCCGAACGCGGCCTTCATCTACAGCTGGATTCCGCTCGGGATGACGATCTTCGTGTACGTGTAGGGGTTCCGGCCGGGCCGCCGGGACCGACGAACCGCGGCTGGGTAGGGGATCGGGCCGACGCCCACCCCGACTCCGCGGAATCGTTCGCCGCTTGACGATCCATCTAATGGGGCTCCTGGCCCCACAAGGTGGATCAGCGCCGCGCCCTGCGGGTCAGAGCCCGAGGACGCCCGCGACCGTTCGCTCGGCCAGCAGCTCGTCGTAGGGCGCCTGTCCGGCGAGGGCGATCACCGCGCCTTCGAGCGCCCCCATCACCCCGCGGGCGACCACCTTGGCGGGGGTGCCGGCGGGAATCGATCCGTCCCTTCGGCCGGCGCTGATCAGCCGGGCTACGCGCTCGATCGCGCCCCCCGTGACCGTGTCGATCTCCCGCCCGACCGGATGGTCCTGGCCGGCGAACTCGACTCTGAGCGCCATCACGACGCGGGCGATGTCTCGCCGGCAGAAGATCGCGTGGCCGCGTGCCAGCGCCAGCAGCTCGGCAACCGCATCCGGCTCCTCCCTGGCCGGATCGCCGACCTCGCGCAGCCAGTTCTCGGCGACCCAGTCGATGACCGCCAGGGCCAGGTCCTCCTTGTCCTTGAACTGGTGATAGAGCGCGCCGCGGGTGTAGCCGGCCTCGCGGGCCACGTCCTCAAGCACCAGGTTCCCGTAGCCATAGCGGGAGAGGCCCCTCGCGGCCGACTCGAGCAGCGCGCCGCGGGTGCGGGCGCTCCGCTCGGCCTGCGTGAACCGTCGCCGGGTCGCCGGCGCCTGGGCCGTCGCATCACTCATCCAGGCGACAATTATACATACACGTATGTATGCTACTTTGCGGTTTCAGCGACAGGGGAGTCTCACCATGCCCACGACCGCAGCACGCTCGTCCTCGCGATCTCCCGCCCGACCGCCTGCCCGCGAAGTCGGCACGGTCCGGCAGATCGAGGTTCCGCGGGAGGCAAGAGCGCTCAGCACGCTCTCGCGCATCGACTACGCAGACGCCTTCCTCGTCGACGTGGCGAACCCTCGAGCCCGGACGGGCGAGCAATGGGCCCGAGCGATCGTCGGCGGGGCTCCGAACGCGCTTCGAGACAAGCTCTGGCTGGCGTGGACCGTGCTCGGCCTGCGGATCGGCCCGCCGTGGTCCGACCGCCACGTGCTGGGCTGGGAGGTGCGGCGCAGCACGCCCGACCTC
>JBJMLJ010000388.1:0-4089 GCA_045805365.1 Thermoleophilaceae bacterium | reverse complement strand
TGGTGCGTCTCGCGCGGGCGCTCGAGCTGCGGGACGTGGCCGCAGTCGAGCTCCACGTGGCGCGCATCGGGCAGCGCCTTCTCGACGTGCTTCATGAACGAGATCGGGACAAGGCCGTCGCGGCGGCCCCAGACGAACATCGTGTCGGGCGACAGCTGCGCCAGCCGCGTCCAGAAGCCCTTGTCGCCGTGGGGCTCGTCGAGATAGATGTTGCGCGCCGCGGCGTAGAACGCCGCCCGCCCACGCGAGGTCAGGTAGGCGCGAAGGAACTCGTCGACACCCGCGGCGGCCCAGCCGCCGTCGGCCCCGGGGATCAGCCCGCGCACGATCCGCTCGACCACCGGCCGCGGCGCGATCTGGAGCAGCCCGAGCTCCGGCCGGAGCGCCTTGACGAACGGCGCCCAGCGGCGATCCCTGAGCCACGCGAGGGCGGGGCTCAGCAGGACGATCCGCTCGCTGCGCCCGGGGGCGATCAGGCCATGCTCGATCGCCACCCGGCCGCCCATGCTGTTTCCGACGAGGTGCGCGCGCTCGATCCCAAGCGCGTCGAGCAGTGCCGTCGTCGCGCGCGCGAACCAGGGCGCGTCATACGCCGCGCCGATCGGCTTGTCGGATTCGCCGAAGCCGGGCAGGTCCACGGCGATCACGCGATAGGCGTCCGCCAGCGCGGCGAGCGTGGGCAGGAACGAGGCCTTGGTCCCGCCGAGCCCGTGGAGGGCCACGACCGGCGGTCCCGTGCCGGCCTGCATCGTCGACAGCCTGCCGACCTCGGTGTCCACGGACTCGAAGCGGAGGCGGCCGGGCTCGGTGATGCCACTCGTGGCGGCGAGGAGCCCGACCCCCAGGTGAAGGTTGGTGCGCACGCGCAGCCGGCCGCGGCGGAAGGCGTCCATCCCGCCGCGGAGATCGCGGGTCACGCGCCCCCAGGTGGCCGCGTCCGCGCTGAGCAGCGCGTCCGCCTGCACGTCCTCGACCGGCGGCTCCAGCCAGGCGTGCGCCCCGCGCACGAGCACGTCCCAGGAATCCCCGTCCGTGACCTCCAGGCGGATCCGCGCTCTGCCCCCGGGCACGTCGATGACGTGGGGGTCGAAGCGGTCGATCAGCTCCCTCAGTACGCCCGGGGCATAGCCCGCCGGGGCCGCGGTGCTGGCGCTCATCAGCCCCAACTCTTACCACGCGATCCGGCCTACAAACGTCGGTCACTCAGGGCTCACCGTGCTCGAGGTCGCTCCAGCTCCCCTTCTCCCAGGGCGGCGAGACGTCCTTGCCGAGCCGGTGGTAGGCGCCCCAGTCGAGCGACTCGAGCGGCACCAGCCGCAGCCCCTCGGCCGTGCTGGTGCGCTCGCGCAAGTCGAGGCCGGCGAGGCTCGGGCGGAAGCGTCCGTGCCGGCGCGTGCCGGGAATGTGGCCGGCGTGGCTGCCGCGAGAGACGCGCGACCAGCCGCTCGCCCGGACCCACTTGCCCCGGCAGACGGCCCACTTGCACGCCTGCCAGTGGCCGTGCGAGCTGGCCCGCGCCCAGACCGAGCCGTCGGGATCGATCCGCACGATCGCGACCTCCCAGTCGTCGAGGTGGAAGCCGGGGTACTGGTGGACCAACTTGAGCGGGCTGTGGTTCCAGAGCCAGTCCGAGTGCGCCAGCGTGGTGTTGGAGTCCGGGTAGTACAGCCAGTAGGCGATGTAGAGGCGCCGGTGTGAGCGCCAGTGCTGGGTGAAGACCGTGGACTGCTGGCCCGAGCGCGAGTGGTGGGCGTCGAGGTCGGGGTCGTCGGGAGCGTCGGAGCAGGCGCGCTTTCGGCAGCGGCGGTAGTCGACGGGCAGCGACGGCTCGCCGCGCTCGTAGACCAGGCTCGGAGCCCACTCGCGGGCGAGGGCGGCATCGCGGCCTCCATACACGCGCGCGAGGGCCGCGTCGCCGTCGTCGCAGCCGCCGCGTACCGCGCAGACGATCCGGTGCGCCAGGAAGCCGCCGAACGAGCGGCCGTCCATGCGCGGGACCGCCAGCTCGAGCGCCCCGAAGGCGAGCGACGCGAGCAGCAGGAGTCCGACCCATTCGACAGTCGCCTGTCCGCTCTCCGACCGCATTGCCGCGACCGTACGGACCGCCGGCGCACACGTCTGCGACGAGTGCACCAAGGCAGTAACGCCCCGGAGTCGCGTAGTTTGTAACGAACCCCGGGTGGGGAATCCGGGGGGCACGATGACGCCGAACCCAGCTACAAGCCTGCGGGTCGGCCTCGTTCTCGGGGCCGGGGGGATACTCGGCGGGGCCTGGCTGACCGGCGGCCTCAAAGCTCTGGCGGATGAGCTGGCGTGGGATCCCGGGAGCGCCGACCAGATCGTCGGCACCTCGGCGGGGTCCCTGATCGGCTCGATCGTCGCGGCGGGCGTGCCGCCCTGGTTCATGGTCGCCCACTCGGCCGGCGAGACCTTCGACGGGCTGAACGGCCCCGACGGCCGTCCGGCCTCGGAGGCCGACCGCGCCGCCGGCGCCAGCTTCCGCTTCGAGCGCGGGGCGCTCCCGCTGGGCCCCGGCTCCCTGCGGATGGCCCTGACCGCCCTCTCCAACCCGCTCCGGCACACGCCGCTCCAGCTGCTCGCGGGCTGGCTTCCGGCCGGGATGTTCTCGACCGATTCGATCAAGGAGACCGTCCGCCGCGCCACGCCCGGCCGCTGGGTCCCGCACCCGGGTTTCTGGGCGGTCGCCTGCGACTACCGCACCGGCAAGCGCGTCCCGTTCGGCCGCGTCGACGCACCGACGGCCCATGTCGCCGACGCCGTGGCCGCCTCCTGCGCCATCCCCGGGTTCTTCCGGCCGGTCCAGATCGGCGGCAGGCCATACGTCGACGGCGGTGTCTGCTCGGCGTCGAGCCTCGACCTGCTCGCGGGCTGCGGCCTCGATCTCGTGATCTGCATGACGCCGCTCTCGACCCGGGCCCGCGTCGGCGGCCGGCACCCGCTCGACCGCCTCGGCGACGCCAGCCGCGCCGCCAACGGCCGCCGGCTCGGCCACGAGGCGCGCAAGCTGCGCGGCTACGGCACCGAGGTGGTCCTGATTCAGCCGACCGCCGAGGACCTCGCCGTGATGGGGCGGAACCTGATGAGCCCTGACCGGCGCCAGCTGGTCATCGAGACCGCGGTGCGCACCGTCGCCGAGCAGCTTCAGGACCCGAAGCTCCGGAGCAGGCTCGAGGGGCTGCCCGAGGGCCAGCCCCATAAGCTCAGGCGCCCGTCCGGTCCGCCCTCGACCTGGCCCCGGCTGACCCGCGCGGCATGAGCGAGCGGACCCGCTCGAGGGGACGGTCGGAGCGCTCGAACGGCGCCGGGCCCGACGGCCGCGTCGACGGCGAGGCGCGTGACCGGGTGGCCGGGGCGCTGCGGCCGCCCTCCATCGACATCGGGGCGGCCCTGCGCGCCGCCGGCGGCATCGCGGCCGACTTCCTCGGCGCGGTCGCCGCCCAGGCGCAGGCGGCGGTCCCCAAGGCGGACCTCGACGAGCGCGACCCCGACTACATCCGCGAGTCGCTTCCCGGCCTCTGGATGCTCGCCAGCCTCTACTTCCGCGCCGACGTGCGTGGGCTCCACAACATCCCCGAGGAGGGGCCCGTGCTGCTCGTGGGCAACCACTCCGGCGGCAACCTCACCCCCGACACGGGCGTCTTCAGCCTCGCCTTCAACACCTACTTCGGGGTCGAGCGGCGCTTCTACCAGCTCGCCCACAACCTCGTCCTGACGATGCCCGGGCTGGGCTTCCTCCGGAAGTACGGCACCGTGGCCGCGAACCCCGACAACGCCAACCAGGCCCTCGATTCCGGCGCGGCGCTGCTCGTCTACCCGGGCGGCGACTACGAGGTCCACCGCCCGAGCTGGGAGACCGGGAAGGTCGACTTCGGCCGCCGCAAGGGGTTCATCCGGCTGGCGCTGGAGAAGGACGTGCCGATCGTCCCGGTCGTGTCGATCGGCGGCCAGGAGACGGCGCTCTTCCTCTCGCGCGGGGAGTGGCTCGCCCGGCTGCTCGGCGTCGACCGGATGTTCCGGCTCAAGGTGCTGCCGATCTCGCTGGCGCTCCCCTGGGGCCTGAACGTGGGC
>JBJMLJ010000387.1:0-8367 GCA_045805365.1 Thermoleophilaceae bacterium | reverse complement strand
CATCGCGGGCGCCTTCCCGTCGGCCTGCGGCAAGACCAACCTGGCGATGCTGATCCCGACGATCGAGGGATGGAAGATCGAGACGGTCGGCGACGACATCGCCTGGATGAAGTTCGGCCCCGACGGCCGCCTCTACGCGATCAACCCCGAGGCCGGCTTCTTCGGCGTGGCGCCCGGGACGAGCGACGAGACCAATCCGAACGCCATGGAGACCGTGCGGGAGAACTCGATCTTCACGAACTGCGCGCTCACCGACGACGGCGACGTCTGGTGGGAGGGCATGAGCGACCCGCCCGAGCACCTGATCGACTGGCACGGCGAGGACTGGACGGCCGACTCCGAGAAGACGGCCGCTCACCCCAACGCGCGCTTCACGACGCCAGCCGCCCAGTGCCCGTCGATCGCGCCCGAGTGGGAGGACCCCGCCGGCGTGCCGATCGACGCCTTCCTCTTCGGCGGCCGCCGCGCCGGCGTCGTGCCGCTGGTGCGCCAGGCGTTCGACTGGGAGCACGGCGTCTTCATGGGCTCGATCATGTCCTCGGAGAAGACGGCGGCCGCGGCGGGCAAGGTCGGCGAGCTGCGCCATGACCCGTTCGCGATGCTGCCCTTCTGCGGCTACCACATGGCCGATTACTTCAGTCACTGGCTGAAGATCGGGGAACAGGGCGAGGATTCGAAGCTGCCGAAAATCTTCTACGTCAACTGGTTCCGCAAGAACGGCGACGGGGACTTCCTCTGGCCCGGCTTCGGCGAGAACAGCCGGGTGCTGGCCTGGGTCTTCCGCCGCTGCGACGACGACGCGGACGCGGATGACACGCCGATCGGGCTGGTGCCCACGCGCGACGCGATCGACACGGACGGGCTGGACGTGGACGACGAGGACATGGGCAAGCTGCTGGGCGTGGATGGCGAGGAGTGGCGGCAAGAGCTGCCCTCGATTCACCAGCACTTCGCCCGCTTCGGCGATCACCTGCCCGAACAGCTGCGCAGGCAGCTGACGGCGCTCGAGGAGCGGCTGGGCGCCCGCTGAGGGTCGAGCGCCTCGACGACCTGGCAGCGGCGCGGCCGGACTGGACCGCGCTGGCGGAGCGCTCCGGCAACGTCTTCGCCACCTGGGAGTGGGCGGACGCCTGGCTGCGCCACTTCGGTGACGGCGCCCGGCTCTCGCTGACCCTCCTCCGCGAGGGCGATGAGCCGATCGCCCTCCTGCCGCTCGGGGTCGGCGGCCGCCGGCCGCTGCGGATCGCCCGCTTCCTCGGCCACGGCCCCGCCGACGAGCAGGGCCCGGTCTGCGCGCCGGACGTGCGGGCGCGTGCCGCGGAGGCGCTGGTCGACGGCGGCGACTGGGACGTGCTGCTCGCGGAGCGGCTGCCGCCGGGGCACGGCCTGCGCGGTCGCGTGCTCCGCCGGGAGTCCTCCCCGGTGCTCGAGCGCCCGCCGGGGGGCTGGGAGGAGTACCTCAAGGGCCGCAGCCGCAACCTGCGCTCCCAGCTCGGCCGCAAGCGGCGCAAGCTCGAGAAGGAGCACGATCTGACCTTCCGCCTGGGCGACGACCGCGAGCGGCTCGAGGC
Source organism: Thermoleophilaceae bacterium (assembly GCA_045805365.1). GTDB lineage: Bacteria > Actinomycetota > Thermoleophilia > Solirubrobacterales > Thermoleophilaceae > DASXBA01. Next base: position 6,796 of record JBJMLJ010000387.1, on the reverse strand, counting down.
GGACATGGAGGACCTGTTCCGCCTGCACGACGCCCGCTGGGCGAAGGAGGGCTCCGGGGCGCTCAGCGGCGCCCGCGCCGCTTTCCACCAGGACTTCGCCAAGGCGGCGCTCGAGCGCGGCTGGCTCCGCCTCTGGCTGGCCGAGGCCGACGGCGAGACCGTCGCGGCCTGGTACGGCTTCCGCTTCGGCGGAGCCGAGTCCTACTACCAGTCGGGGCGCGACCCCGACTGGGAGCGGTCGTCCGTCGGCCTGGTGCTGCTTGCACACACGATGGAGCAGGCGATGAACGACGGAATGGGCGAGTACCGCCTGCTGCGCGGTGGTGAGACCTACAAGGACCGCTTCGCCACCGGCGACCCGGGGGTCGAGACCGTGGCGGTCGGCCGTGGCGCCGGCCGCGCGGTGGCGCTCGGCGGCGCCGCCGCGGCGCGGCTGCCGGGGCCGTTGCGTCGCCGGCTGTTCACCTGAGGTGATGCCCCATCCACCATTCACCCTCCAGCCGGGTGAGGAGGGCGCCCCGGCCCGCGATCGCCGCCAGCAGCTCCGGCTCCGCGCTGTGCACGAGGGCCCACTCGCTGCGCATGAACAGGCATCGGCGCCCGCGGAGGGCGGCCTGGAGGTGCGGCTCGATGCGCCCCGAGACCGCCGTGGAGCCCGCGGCGGCGGCGGTGTGGAAGAGCTCATCGAGCACGGCCCCGGCGTCGCGCTCCGTCGCGACGACCTGGATTGCCTGCGCGGACTCCCCCGGATCGAGATAGACGATGTACCAGCCCAGGATCCGCCCGTCGCCTCCCCGTACGAGCCGGGTCTCGAGCTCGCCGCGCCTGCGCACCGTCGCCAGCTCGCGGAACAGCCAGTCGACGAAGGCCTCGTCGTACGCCGGCCGTAGCGGGAAGTCGTCGGCCAGCTCGGCGAGGCCGTCCACCAGCGCCGCCGGCGTGAGCGGCTCGGAGGTGGCGTCCGGGGCCGAGGGCGCGAGCGCGCGGGTCATGCCGATGCGGTCCAGCAGGCCGGGCAGGCGGCCGCCGGCCCGCCCGGCGCGGTGCGCGAGAAAGGAGCCCGCGAACGCGGCGGGCCGCAGCACCCGCGTCCAGCTGACCGAGGCGAGCCCGTTCGTGGTTCCGCCCAGCATCTGCCACATCGCCCGCACCTCGTCGGTCGCGCCGTCGGTGAGCGACACGTCCTGGGGCCCGGCCAGGTAGCGCCGCAGGAGCAGCGCGCCGACGCCGCGGCGGCGAAAGTCGGGATGCGAGACGAACTGTCCGCTGCACGCCACCCGGAGATCGCGCTCGCCGAACCGCAGCCGGCGCGGATGGGAGGCGAGGAAGCCCACGATCCCCGCCTTCGGGTCCTCGTAGACGAGCGATGGCAGGTCCTCGTCCGCCCACGGGTGGTCCAGGACGGTGCGGGCGAACTGCTCGGCCAGTCCGGGCGCCGGCGCCGACGTCCCTGAGCGGACCACTAGCTCGTACAGGCCGGCAACGGCGTCGAGGTCGTCGCGGTCGAGGGGACGCATGGGGCTCACGGCCGGCTCTCCTCCACGAACGCGGCCATCCGCTCGACGGACGAGAACCGCCCCACGTCGAAGTCGTCGAGCGGGAGCTCGAACCGGAACGCGCGCTCGATCTCGGTGATCAGGGAAACCAGCGAGAGCGAGTCGATCAGGCCGCTCTCGATGAGGTCGGTGTCGTGGGCCGGCACGGCCACACCGAGCGTGTCCCGGATCAGGGCTGCGATCGAGTCCTGCGTCGTCAAGCGGGCGCGGCGTCCTGAGCCAGGCGGAACACCTGCGCTCCGTGCTCGAGCTCCTCAAGCGATGGCGGGATGTCGAGGATGAAGGTGGTCGCGCCGAGCGCCATGTAGATCCCGAGCTCGCGCGCGACCCGCTCGTGCGTGCCGACGAGGTAGGGACAGAAGGTCTTGTAGTTGTGGAACGGCCCGAGCCAGTAGGGATGGGGTACGCCACCCTCCTCGATCACCTGGTCCCCCTCGCGGCCGGACAGCTGCTCGTGCCAGTGGGAGTCGGACACCTTCATCGCCAGCTTGTGGGTGATCTGGCCCATCCGATCGTCGGGGAATCGCTCCAGGGCCACGCGCCAGGCCTCCTCGGCGCTCTCCCGGGCGACGATTCCCACGCGGACGCCGAACTCGCCGTCGTGTGGCGGCTCTTCCTCGCCGGGCGGCTTGGGGTACTTGACCGGCACCGCCCCGAGCGCCTCGGCCGCGGCGAGCCCCGCGGGAGAGGAGCCCGACATCATCACGCCCGGGAAGAGCTCCTCCGGCAGCGGCGGCGTGAGCGCGAGGTTCTTGACGGAGTAGTAGCGGCCGTCGAGCGTCACGCTCTCGCCCCTCAGGAGGTCCAGGACGATCCGTGTGTATTCGGTCGTGCGCTCGTAACGCTCGTCGTGCGGGGTCTCGTCGCCGAGGGCCACCAGGTCGTTCTTGAACCCCCCGGCGAGCATGTTGAGCCACACCCGGCGGCCGTGCAGGAACCCGAGCGACGTGACGTGCTTGGCGACGCTGTAGGGGTGCATGTAGACCGGCTGGATCGCGACGAGCGGCGCCAGCCGCTCCGTGCTCTCGATCACGAGCTGGGAGACGAGCCAGGGATCGACGATGGCGTTGTCGGTGTAGACCAGGATGCCCTCGCATCCCGCCTCCTCGCTCCAGCGCGCCACCTGCGCGACGCGGCGGCTGTACTCGGCACGCTCCACGTCCCTGGACTGGGGACAGGTCGAGAAGATCCGTATCAACCTGTCGAGGGTATCGGCGGCTCAGCGCTTGCGCACCAGCGTGTTCTCTAGCAGGAGCGCCTGGCTGCCGCAGCCTAGGAAGGTCTCGACGGCCTCGTGCGGCGTGTTGACGATCGGCTGGCCCTTCACGTTGAAGCTCGTGTTCAGCACGATCTCGCGGCCGGTGCGCCGCCCCACGGCCTTGATGAGCGCGTGGAAGTCCGGGTTGCCGGCCTTGGAGACGGTCTGCACGCGGGCGGAGCCGTCCACGTGGGTGACGGCCGGCAGCTCGGCGCGATGCTCCGGACGCACGTTCACGTTCATGATCATGTAGGGGAGCTCGGTCCCCGGTTCGACGTCGAACCAGCGGTCGACCTCCTCGAGGGAGACGGCGGGCGCGAACGGGCGAAAGGCCTCCCGCATCTTCACCATCGCGTTGACCGTGTCGCGCATGTCGGCCCGCCCAGGGTCGGCGACGATGCTGCGGTGTCCGAGCGCGCGGGGGCCGAACTCCATGCGTCCCCGGTACCAGCACACCACCTCTCCGGCGGCCACCAGCTCGGCCGCCTTCTCGGCCGCCGCGTCCTGGGAGCCGAGGTCGGCCACCTCGATCCGGTCGGAGAACGCCGCGAGCGCTGCCTCGTTCTGTGCCGCCGGGTGCTCCGGGCCGTAGAACGGCACCGGCGATCGCTCGTTGGCGACCTCGCCGGCCTGCGCGGCGCGGCTCAGCGCGGCGCCCAGCGCGGAGCCGTCATCGGCCGCGGCGGGCTGCACGTAGATCTCGTCGAAGAGGCCCGACGCGAGCAGCTTGCCGTTCGCGGTCGTGTTGAGGGCCACGCCGCCGGCCATGGCCATCCGTCGCATCCCCGTTTGCTGTCCGAAATGGCCGCAGATGTGGAGCAGGGCCCGATCGAGCGCGGCCTGGAGCGCCGCCGCCACGTCGCGGTGATCGTCGTCGATGACGGAGTCCGGCGCGCGCGGAGCGATCAGGTGCTCGCTCAGGTGGTTCCTCACGCCGGTGTGGTTCTCGCGCTCGTCGCGCGTTCGGTTGAGCCGCAGCAGCGGGACCTGCACGTCGCCGCCGTCCAGGACGATGGCTTCGTCGAAGAAGGAGCGGAATCGATCGGGATCGCCGTACGGGGCCAGGCCCATGATCTTGTACTCGTCCGAGTTGAAGTCGAAGCCCAGGTGGAGGGTGACGACCGAGTAGAGGATCCCGACGGAGTTGGCCGCCGAGACGCGGTGCAAGGGCTCGATCCGTCCCGCCGCGGCCCGGTAGATCGAGGCGCCGTGTGCCTCGCCCATGCCGTCGATCACGACGACCAGGCATTCGTCCCAGCCCGACGTGAAGTAGGCGGATGCGGCGTGGGCCAGGTGGTGGTCGACGTGGCCCACCCGCTCGGCGGGAAAGCCGGGCAGGGAGCGCTGGACCTCTCTGACGAACGCCTCGCGGCTGAGGCGCTCGTCGTAGAGCTCGCGCGAGACCGGGTCGAGCGAGTAGAGCCCCAGGTAGGGGCCGTAGTCGAAGCCGTGGACGATCGCGTCGATCTCGCCGAGCTCGACCCCGGCCTGCTCGAGCGTGGCGGCGATCGCTCCGCCCGGGAAGTCGCCGGTGTGCTTCTTCCGGCCGATCCGCTCCTCGGCGACCCCGGCCACGAACTCGCCGTCGACCACCAGCGCCGCCGCCGAGTCGTGGCCCTGCGATATCCGGTACTCGCGCTCCTCGAGGTCGGGCCAGTGCCGACGCTTGAAGTCCATGGTCCCCTGGATTCCGCTCACCCCGATGATCTTCACGTCGGCGATGGTAAGCGTGCTGCGGTGCTCGCCGGCCGGAGTACGCTTCGGGACGTGGCCACCGTCGCTGAGCCGCGGCGGCGCGTCGAGTCGCGCAACCCCGCGCAGCTCGACGACCTAGTCGCGGAGATCACACTCGAGGACGCCGAGGGATTCGCGGCGGCCTGCCGTGCCGCGCGCGCCGCGCAGGCGGAGTGGGAGCGCGTCCCCGCGCCGGTTCGCGGTGGCGTGATCAAGAACGTCGGCCGGCTGGTGGAGGACAACAAGGAGGCGCTTTCGCGGCTCGTCACCCGCGAGATCGGCAAGCCCTATGCCGAGTCGTTGGGAGAGGTGCAGGAGGTCGTCGACACCTGCGACTTCTTCCTCTCCGAGGGAAGGCGCCTGTACGGCCAGACGGTGCCGTCCGAGATGCCGGACAAGCAGCTGTTCACCTTCCGCACGCCGGTGGGCGTCGTGTCGGTGATCACCGCCGGCAACTTCCCCGTGGCCGTGCCGGCCTGGTACCTCGTCCCGGCCCTCTTGTGCGGGAACACGGTCGTCTGGAAGCCGGCCGACTACGCGCCGGCCCTCGGCGAGGCGCTCGTCTCGCTCTTCCACGCGGGGGGCGTGCCGGAAGAGGTGCTGAGGCTCGTCCAGGCCGACGGCGAGGCCACCTTCGCCGGGCTCGAGCTGGCCCTGGACGAGGGCGTCCTGGACAAGGTGGGCTTCACGGGCTCGTCGGCGGTCGGCCGGGAGATAGGCGCCCTGTGCGGCCGCCACCTCCAATCTCCGTGCCTCGAGCTCGGCGGCAAGAACCCGCTGGTCGTGATGGACGACGCGGAGCTCGACCTGGCGGTCGAGGGCGCCCTGTTCTCCGGCTTCGGCACCGCCGGCCAGCGCTGCACCTCGCTCGGCACCGTGATCGTCCACGAGTCGGTGCACGACGACTTCCTCGCGCGCTTCACGCGCGCCGTTGAGGAGGCGGGGATCGGCGACCCGACCCAGGACGTGCTCTACGGCCCGATGATCCACGAGCGCTTCTACGAGCGCTTCCTCGGCTGGCTCGAGCTGATCCGGGACCACCACACGGTGTCCGGCTCGACCGGGACCGGGCGGATCAGCGCGGACAACCCGCGCCGCGGTTTCGTCGGCGATCCGGAGGCGGGGCTCTATTGCCACCCCACGATCGTGGACGGCGTCCGCCGCGACGACGACCTGTACTCGACCGAGACCTTCGGCCCGATCGTCGGCGTCATGACCTTCTCCGATCTCTCGGAGGCGCTGGAGCTCGCGAACGGCCACGGCTACGGCCTCTCGTCCTCGATCTACACGACGAGCCCGAAGCACGCCTTCCGCTTCCGCCAGGGGGTGAGCAGCGGAATGGTGTCAATCAACAACTCCACCTCCGGGGCCGAGGCGCACCTCCCGTTCGGCGGCAACGGCAAGTCCGGCAACGGCAGCCGCCAGTCGGGGATCTGGGTGCTCGACCAGTTCACCCGCTGGCAGGCGCTGAACTGGGACTACTCGGGCAAGCTCCAGAAGGCGCAGATGGACGTGGCCGAGATCGAGGCCGATCTCGGCTACCGGCTCGGCTGAGCCCGGGCCCGGCGATACCAGCGCGGCGACACGTTCGGCGGCGGGCCGAGAGCCGCCTTCGCCACCAGCACGCTCGGCTCGCCCGAGGCGATCTGGCGGGCCAGGGCAGCCGCGAAGTTGGCCCCGAGGTCCTCGACCGTGAACGAGCGGATCCCGAAGCTCGCGGCCAGGGCCGCGAAGTCGGGTGTGTGCAGGTCGACCCCCTCGCGCGGCAGGCCGCGGCGGTCCTGGTCGAAGCGCAGCATCCCGTAGCCGCCGTCGTCGACGATGACGGCGGTGATGGGGATCGACTCCTGGGCCGCGGTGGCCAGCTCGCCGCAGGCGTAGAGGAAGCCACCGTCGCCGGAGACGCTCACCACCGGCCCCTCGCCGGCCAGGGCGGCTCCGAGGGCCTGCGGGAAGCCGCAGCCGAGCGTGCCCCAGCCGAGCGGATAGGCGAGCTTGCGAGGAGCCGGGGCCCGGAAGAACGAGCCGAGCCAGTAGCCCGGGATACACATGTCGCAGACCACCACCGCGTCGTCCGGGAGCGCGCCCGTGAAGGAGTCGAGGAACTCGATGGCGTCGCGGTCGCTCTCGACGAGTTCGCGGCGTACCTCGGCGTCGAGCTCCCGCAGCCTTCGCGCCAGCGCGTCCAGGCCGCCGCGCGTCTCGATTCGGTGCGCGAGCAGCTCGGTCGCCTCGCGGGCGTCGCCCT
>JBJMLJ010000386.1:0-5704 GCA_045805365.1 Thermoleophilaceae bacterium | reverse complement strand
GCAGACCGGCGGTCGCGTCTATCTGCGCATCAACGACAAGTGGAACCTGACCCGCGAGGCGCTCCAGCTGCGCAAGGGCAAGGGCGCCAAGATCAGCCTCGAGGACCTCGACGCCCAGGGCGTGCTGGACGTGCAGGAGCTGCTCGGCCACTACTGCGAGGAGCTGCGGGCCACCGACCAGGAGGACGAGGCGGTGCGGATCGGCAAGCTGGCGGCCGAGCCGCAGCAGAACTTCGTCGTGTCTGTCCCGATGAAGGAGCAGACGGACCCGAGCATCTCGACGGAGTAGGGCGCCGCGCCGGCGGATGTCGCTTTCACCGCGATAGGCCCGGCTAATGCGACACGCCGGTCCGTGCTCGGCTCGTCGCGCCGTTCGATAGCCCGGCATTAGGCTGCGCCGATCGAACGCGCGCGGATCGAGGCCTGGGTCGCCCGCTACGAGCGGGCCTGGCGGACGGCCGGGACCGAGCCGCTCGCCGACCTGTTCACCGAGGACGCCAGCTACCGCATGTCGCCCTATTCGGAGCCCGTCGTTGGCCTACGTCGCATCGCCAAGCTGTGGGATGCGCAGCGCCAGGGGCCGGACGAGATCTTTGCCATGACCTCCGAGATCGTCGCCGTCGACGGCGACACCGCGGTGGTCCGTGTCGAGATCAAGTACGGCGAGCCGGTCGAGCGCGAGTACCGGGATCTGTGGCTGATCCGGTTTGCCGACGAGCGCCGGGCGAGCGCCTTCGAGGAATGGCCGTTCTGGCCGGGGCAGCCGCTGGCGGCACCCAGCGGTTCGGTGGAACATTGAGCCTTATCGGCACTCGAGGACCGGCGGTCGTACTGATTCTGGCCAGCGGTGGCCTGATCGTGGGCGCCTGCGGTGGCCGGCAACCTGCGTCGCGGGCGAGCGCGTCGCGGGCAGCCAGCACGGCGAACCAGCTCAACATCGGGCCGGCGGACGGCCCCACCGAGTTGCTCCGTGTGCGGGGCATGGGGCGGTTCCTGGTTCGCTGTCCACGTGGCCGCCTTGTCGTCGAGTTCCGGATGACGGGTGGCTCGACGATCGACGCGACTGTCAGCGCCGGCGGCCGCGCCAGGTCCGCCTTCCTCAACACGGGCCACAGCCTTCGGACCCGGACTCGGCATCGCTCCCTGCTCCAGCGCTGGCAGCTGTCGTTCGGCGACGAGGCCGGGATGACCGTCGCGAGCGTGAGCATCGGCGTGTCCCGGGCGACCGGGGTAGGGAACCCTGGCTGTGAAGCCTCCGGTCAGGCGACCGTCACCCGGCGGGCGCGGACGAACAAGGCGCCCACCGCCTGACGATGCGCTACGTCGTCCTCTACGACCGCGACTGCGGCTTCTGCCGCTGGGCGCTCGCGAAGATCCTGCGCTGGGATCGGTGGCGCGCGCTGCGGCCGGTCGCTCTCCAGGATCCGGAGGCCGACCGACTGCTCGCCGGCATGCCGGAGGACGAGCGGCTGCGATCGTGGCACCTCGTAGAGCCCGGCGGTGAGGTCCGGTCGGCCGGCCCTGCCCTGGCGCCGCTGTTCCAGCTGCTGCCGGGCGCGCGGCCGCTGGCCAAGCTGGCCGACCGGTTCCCGAACGCGGCCGAGCGCGGCTACCGCTGGGTGGCCGATCACCGGAGCTGGTTCGGGCGGCCCGTCACGGCGGGGGCCAAGCGCCGCGCGGACGCGCTGATCGAGGGGCGCCGCTAAGACGAAGGGCCCGCCTCGCGGGCCCTTCAACCACTCCTTCCCTCAGCCGGCTCAGCCGACCGCGGTCTCGACTGCTCCGGGCTCCCGCTCGCCGGTCAGCGAGACGAAGTAGAGCCGGAAGCGGCCGAGCGCGATCTCGTCGCCGTCCTCCAACTCGGCATGGTCGACCCGCGCGCCGTTGCGGAAGACGCCGTTCAGGCTACGGTCGTCCAGGATGCGGGCTCCGGTCTCGTCGCGATACACGAGTGCATGGCGGCGCGAGACCGTCGGGTCGTCGAAGCGGACATGGGCAGACAGGCTGCGGCCGATGCGGGTCCAGCCGTCCTGGAGCGGCAGCACGTGCACGCGCTCGTCGTCCTCGAAGGCGAGGTAGTCGCCGCTCGAGACGAGCGCCTCGCGGGCGTCCTCAAGCCAGCGGGGTGGGCCGTCGACCGCGGGGGGCGCCACGCTTTCCTCACGTGTGAAGAGCGACGCGCGCTTGAACATGGTGCCTCCGCATTCGGGGCAGGTCGGGACCTCGTCGAGCTCGTGCAGCGCTATCGCGAAGCCACATCCGTCGCAGCTGAACGAGCCGGCCCCTGCCAGAGTCCCGGCGCTGAACGCTTCCATGGGTATCTCTCCTCGAGCGTAGGGGTTGTGCGCATGGTAACGATGCGCGACAGGCCTTCAAGGGAAAAATCCGCTAATTGCACGGACTTTCACGCATACGGAGCACGCCGGTTACCCGGGTCGGACGTTTCGTAGGCCTCAGCGCTAAAGGAATGTCCGGCACCGGACCGAAACTGGACCAATGCCAGATCTCGGTTCGATGCTGCTGAGGCGGAGCCTCGGCTCTCTCACCAGCGGCGGCTCGAGCTGCTCTTCCTGCGAGCGCACGCCGCTCGCCGGGGAGCGGCTCCACGAGCTCGACGCCGGTCCCCTGCTCTGCGACCTCTGCTACGGCGCCCTCCCCGAGGGCGACCGCCTTGAGGTGCGCTCGCGGCGGGTCGGTGCGAGCGAGCGGCCGCTGGCCGTAGTGCCCAAGGCAGCCTGAGCCTCGTCCAGACTCGCCCCATAGAATCCCGGCGCGATGCGCCAGGTGACGGTCGACATCCACATCTCCGCGCCGCGGGAGGAGGTATTCGACTTCGTCGCCGACCTCGCGGGCCGGCCCGCCTGGACCGACCACTACCTGAAGGACTATCGCCTCGCCCGACCGAACCCGGTGGGCCTCGGCGCGGCGGCTCGCTTCATCCTGAAGGCGCCGATGGCCAAGGAGTACGTCGAGCTTGCGATCGTCGAGTACGACCGGCCGCGGCGGATCGTCGAGGAGGCTCACGTCGGCCGGCGGGGCCGCAACCACTCGCTCGCCGTGTACGAGTTCGAGCAGGAGCTCGGGGGCCTGACCCACGTCGAGCTGACGACCTTCAGCGAGCCGGCCACGGTGATCGACCGCTTCCGTCAGACGGGCGCGGCGGGATGGGTCAAGCGGAACACGAAGATGGCGCTCGAACGCCTCCGGCTCGTGTTCGAGGAGCCGCCCGACCGGCCCCTCGCGCGTGTATCCGTAGCGGGCTATGAGCCGCTGAAGGCGGCCCGCTTCGGCGCCGCCACCGGCATGGATCCGGCCCGGCCGCCGCGGCCCCGGCCGGAGGGTCGCGCTTAGCAGCATCAAATAGCATGCCCGGCCCGATGCGCCTCCTCGGCAAGACGACCTCCGTTGCCTGCGCGCTCGCGCTCGTGGCCGCGCTGGCCGGCTGCGGGAGCCACGGCCAGGGGACCAAGGAGCCGGCGCGGGAGGGCCTCTCTCTGAGCCTCGCCGGCGTCGACTACAACGTCTTCATCACGCGGGAGCTGAACCCGCAGATCCCGCCCGACAACGCCTACTACAAGGGTCCGTTGGCGAAGAAGGGCGAGGCGCTCTACGGCGTCTTCCTGCAGGCCTGCAACAACGGCAAGCATTCGCTGCCCACGGCGAGCCACTTCACCGTCAGGGACAACCAGGGCAAGGAGTTCCACCCGACTCCCCTCCCCGCGAGCGACGACTTCGCCTACCAGCCCATCCGCCTCGATTCACACCAGTGCGAGCCGGCCGCGGGGAGCGTCGCCCAGCTGGGGCCGACCGCCGGCTCGATGCTGCTGTTCAAGCTGCCGCTCTCCAACACCTACGACCGCCCGCTCGAGCTCGAGATCAAGGCGCCGGCCGAGATCGCCCACCCGAAGCCGGCGAAGCTCACCTTCACGCTCGACATCTAGAGGCCGAGGCCGGCAGCCAGCACGCTCCGCGCCGCCGGGGCAGCCGTCTGGCCGCCGGCGCCCGCCCGGACGAACATCACCCCGACCGCGAGCTTCGGCCGGCCGACCGGCGCGTAGGCGGCGAACCAGGCGTCGGTGTTGTTGGGGTCGTGCCCCTTGTCGGCGTTGGGGCCGCGGGTGTCCTCCAGCTCGGCGGTGCCCGTCTTGCCGGCGACCTTGATGCCCGGCAGGGCTGCCGAGGTGCCGGTCCCGAACGCGACCACGTCCACCATCAGCCGCTGGAGCGTCTTCGCGACCCGCCGTGAGGTCACGCGAACCGGCCCCGGCCGGCGCCCGCCGAGGCGAATGCTGGGCGCCGTGCGCACGCCGCCGGTCGAGACCGTCTGGGCGATGGACGCCATCTCGAGCGGCGTGGCCAGCACCTTGAACTGGCCGATCGCGGTCGAGCCGATCTCGAGGGGGGTGCGGATCTGGCTCGCCGGAGGCAGGGTGCTCGGCAGCTCGCCGGCGATCGTGGGCGCCTCGTTGAAGCCGTAGCGCTCGGCCGCCGAGACCAGCCGCTTCGAGCCGATCTTCAGACCGAGCGGCGCGAAGACCGAGTTGCACGACTGCGCGAAGCTCTGCTCGAAGCTCCCGCCGCAGGACTCGCCGTTGGCGTTCTTGAGCTCGACCCCGTCGATCAGCGCGTGGGTCTGCACCGGGAACTGGTCGGTCAGCTTGACCCTGCGCGCCTCCAGGGCGGCGGTGGTCGTCACGATCTTGAAGGTCGACCCCGGGGGCTGGGGCGCAGAGAAGGCGACCCCGGCCAGGGCGCGCACCTCGCCCGTCCGGGCGTCGAGGGCGGTGATTCCGCCGAAGCGGCCGGCCAGGGCCGTGACCGCCGCCTCCTGGAGCTTCGTGTCGATGGTGCTCCGGACGGGCCGGCCGGCGACCGGCTTGGCGCGCGCCAGCAGCCTTCTCCCGGCGATGAGCTGCCCGCCGGGGCGCCCCGCGAGGTCGTTCTCGAACACCCGCTCGAGCCCCGACTGGCCCACCGGCCAGTCGCGCGGAAAGCCGCGCTCGTAGACGGCCTCGCGCTCCGCCGCTGTCCCGCCCGGCTCGACGCGGCCGGCCACCGACGCGGCGAGCGTGCCGAGGCTCGAGCTGCGGGCGCCCGCCGGCCCTTTGGCGAGCACCTTGCCGTCGCGGGAGAGGACCCGCCCGCGCCCGGGGGCATCGGTCGTGCGGCTCAGCTTCTCGCCGGCGCGCAGGCCCGGGAAGACGAGCTCGGGCGCCCAGGCCACCGCCTCGTTCTGCACGGGCACCATCAAGTCACCCCGCACGCTGCCGAAGATCCTGGTGCGGACCTCGACCGGCAGCCGCACGGCATCGCCGCTCTCGCCGTGCGGGTCGCCGACGAGCAGCGCACGGGCGGTGGCGGTCGCCGCGGCGTCGGAGTAGGCACGCCGCAGGCGGGCCTCGGGCCAGCGCGCCTGCGCCGCGGGGGTGAGGAGCTCGTGCATCCGGCGGTAGTCGCCGCGCTCCCAGGCGCGACCGAAGTCGCGGGCCGTCCGCTCGGCCCCCGAGTCGACCGAGCCGCCGACGATCAGCCCCGCCACCAGGGCAAGCGCGGCCAACCCGCCGAAGACGGGGAGTGCGCGGTGGGTCAGGCGCCGGCGGCGCTCGGTCGGCAGCTGGTTCACGCGAGTCCGCGGGCGATGGTAGTCGCGTCTGTAGCTTTCGCCCGAGTGACGTCGATCGACTGGATCATCGTCGGGTTCACG
>JBJMLJ010000385.1:0-5007 GCA_045805365.1 Thermoleophilaceae bacterium | reverse complement strand
TGGAAGCTCGGCGGCCTGGCGTTCCCGGGGCACAGCGTGGCGACGAGCTACGTCAAGGACTACGAGAAGTACTGGCCGAAGCGCACGCCCTTCCTGCTCGGCTGGGGCTACGGCGCCGACCTCGGCGGGCTCTCCGCCCAGCCGGACGCGCGCAGCGGCGTCCATTACCCGTTCAAGTCCTATGACGGCCGCGTGACCTTCGACCGCCAGCGCACGGGCGAGCGCACCTTCGACTACGACAAGGACGGCGTCGCCCACTACGGGCTCTACGCCGACTGGTTCAACGACATCGACCACCTGGGCGGGCCGGGGATGGCCCGCGACATGTGGCACGGCGCCGAGGCCTATCTCGAGATGTGGGAGCGCGCCGACGGGATCCGGACCCCCGGTTGCCACAGGGCGCGCGCCACCCTCACCCGGCGCGGGCTCGGACAGCTCCGCCTGCGCCGCGGCTGGGAGACGCTGCTCCGCCGGGCCGGCCAGCCCCAGCAGCGCAGCCGCGCCTGGAGCTGGTGCGTCCGCGGCAAGCGCAACGGCCATGCGGCCGACGTCGCCGAGCTGAGCAAGGGCGGCCGCGTCGAGCTCGTGGGCAGCACGGCCCGCGGCCGCTCGGCCGGCAAGGTCGCCGTCGGCGCCCGGGTGCGCCGGGTGCGCCGCGTGGCACGCTCGATCGGCCGCGGCCTGTTCGTGCGGGGGGCCGGCCGCGGCGCCCGCTTCGTCTACGCCGTCCGCGGGGGACGCGTCCGCACCGTTGCGGTCGCCACGCGCTCGCTCGCCCGCCAGCGCTCCAGCCTGCGCGCGGCGATGAGGCGGCTGCGCAAGGCTCGCGCCAGCCAGGCGCGCCCGGTCTTCGTCGCCAACGCCACAGCGGGCTCCGCGCGGCTGACTGGCCACACGCTCGCCGGCACGAGCGACCCGCGGCTCAACCGCGCGCTCGTGCTGCTCTGCTCGGTGAGTCACTAGCGCGGACCCGGGTACATCCCGCTCCAAGTTGAGCGGGAAGGTGCGAGAGCAGGGCGGTCGTGACAAGCGGGCGGCGCTCGCCCTGGCGGTCGTGCTCGGCGTCGGAGCGCTGCTGCGGCTCCTGATGACGTTCGCCTGGCGGCCCGCGCTGATGGGCTGGCCCGACGCCGCGAGCTACATCGTCGTCGCCCACGGCAGCCTGTTCGGCAACGAGCTGCGTCCGGCGGGCTTCCCGCTGTTCCTGAGGCTGCTGCACGGCGTCGCGCCGAGCCTGACCCTGGTCGTCGCCGTCCAGCACCTGGTCGGCCTCGCCAGCGCGGTGGTCCTCTACCTGGCGGTGGCGAGGACCGGAGTGCCGAGGCTGCTCGGGCTCGTCCCGGCCGCGATCGTGGCGCTCGGCGGCGACGGGATCTTCCTCGAGCAGTCGCCGATCAGCGAGACGCTCTTCATCTTCTGCGTCGCCCTGACGCTCTACGCCGGGGTCAGGGCGCTCGAGGGAGAGAGGCTCCTCTGGCCCGCGGCCTTCGGGCTCGCCCTGGCGGGAGCCGCCGCCGTCCGCGTCGTCGCTCTGCCGCTGATCCCGCTCGCCTTGCTGTGGCTATTCGCTTCGGGGCCCCGGCCGCTCCGCCGCCGGCTCGCTGTCGCGGCCGTCGCGGCGGCGGGCACGCTGGCGCTGCTGGGCGGCTACTACGCGGCGGAGCAGCGGGCGGTCGGCCACACCGGCCTCAGCCGCAACGGGATCTGGAACCTGTACGGCCGCGTGGCGCCGTTCGCAGACTGCTCGAAGTTCGATCCGCCCTCCGGGACCGCCGAGTTGTGCGAGGCGACCCCGCGCGCCGACCGTCCGCTCACGAATCAGTACACGTTCAACTGGTTCTACTCGCCGGCGATCCGCGCCTTCGGCGACCCCCACTCGGCCACCCCCGCGCAGACGGCGGCCGTGGCGAGCTTCACCCGGGCGGTGATCCTTCACCAGCCGCTCGACTACGCGAACGAGGTCGGCGCGAGCCTGCTCCGCTACGTCGTCCCCGACGCCCTGAGCGGATACGGGGGCGGGCCGAGCTACCACGACCTCGTGGGCCGCGAGATCCTCTTCAACCCGCTCTACCAGACGCTCGGCCGGCGGGCGGCGAGGGAGTACTACACCGACGTCGGCCGTCGCTACCGCTCGAGCCGGCCGCTTCTGTCGGTGATGCGCGGCTGGGAGTCGCTGACCCGGATCCAGGGGCCGCTGTTCGTCATGCTCGCGCTGCTGTCGCTGGCCGGCCCGCTCCTCGCGAGCGGCCGGGCTCGCGCGGCCGCGGCTCTGTTCGCCCTGGCGGCATGGACGCTGCTGGTCGTGCCGGTCGCCACCGTCGAGTTCAGCGCGCGGACCGCTGTGCCGGGCTTCGGCCCCCTCGGCGCCGCCGCCGCGCTGGGCGGCTGGGGCGTGCTCCTGCGCTGGGGTCCGGCGCTCAGCAGGATGGCGCTACGGCGACCTGGGTTCCCTTCTCTTCGCTGAGCACGACGTCCCTGCCCGTGCCCTTGGTCGCCTTGGCGCAGGGCGAGACCACGACGGTCCGGGCGCCGGAGCCGTCGGGAAGGATCGCCTTCGACCGGGCCGAGATCTGCCCGACAGTTATCTCCCCGGCCTGGCCCTCGGTCCGGCGCTCCTTGCCGGGGAGTACCACCGCCGCCGACGGCAGGTTGCCGGCGGAGTTCGTCGAGCCGGTCTTCGGCACGCAGTTGGGAACGAGCAGCGTCCGAACACCCGGTCCGGCGGGCAGCCCGATCGACGTGGCGCCCGGTGTGCTCTTGCCGGCCTTGGCGTCGTTGGCCGTGGACGCAACCGGCGCCCCGCAGGGAGCCACGACCACGGTGCGGGCGCGGCTCGCCGGTACGACCACCGCCCGCGCGCTCGGCGGCGGCGCGGCCGCCTTCGACGTGCTCTTCTTCTTGCTCGTCACGAGCCCGATCACGACGAGTAGCACGAGCAGGGAAACCCCGACGACCAGGATGACCCTGTTGCGGCCCACGGTCGCGGCCTAGCTGCTGCTGCTGCTGGTCATCTGGACCTCGCAGGGCGGCGCGGTCACGGTCGTCTTGCCGCGGGCGGCCGGAAGCACCGTGTTGCTGCCGCCGCTCGTGCCGCCCGAGCTGCTGCTCGAGCTCGACGAGACGACGCACGGCGGCACCAGGACCTTGGTGAGATTGCTCTGCTTGGGCAGGATGAGCTGGTTCTGGGGCGTGCCGTTCTGCTGGCCCGAGTTGGGAGATCCGGTGCCGCCGGGCCCGAGCAGGACGGTGTTCTGCCCCTGCACGTTCTTCGCTCCCTGCATGCAGGGCTGGATGGCGACGGTCTGGTCGAGGGCGCTCTTCGGCACGACGATCTGGTTCGACCCGGGCGGCGTCTTCGTCGTCTCCTGCTTGAGCTGCGCCTGGCTGCAGGGGGGGACCACGATGGTCAGCGGTATGTGCTGCTTGGGGATGACGACCGTCCGCGTGCCTGGGGCCTGGAGCGCGGTGGCCACCGGATCGAGTGGCTGCGCCGCCGACTTCTTCGACCCGCCGCAGCCGGTCACGCCGGCCGCGGTCGCGCCGATGGATGCGACTACCGCGATCGTAAGAGCGCTCTTTCTGATCACCGCCTGCCTCTCCCGCCGTTTGGTAGGCCGGACAGTTCCCAGCGCGCGCGCCGCTAAACAGGAGGAGAGCGCCGTAGTGTGGACGGGTGCTCCCGCTCGCCGTCCTCGCCGACACCGCCGAGAACGCCGGCTACCCGACGCTCGCCCTGCTCGTCGGCCTCGAGTCGATGGGCATCCCGCTGCCGGGAGAGACGGCCCTGATCGCCGCTGCCGTGCTCGCCGCCGCGGGCCACCTCGACATCGTGCCGGTGATCGCCATCGCGGCGGCGGCGGCGATCGTCGGCGACAACATCGGCTACATGATCGGCCGGCTCGGCGGCCGCAGCCTGCTCGAGCGCCCGGGAGCGTTCGAGGAGACCCGCCGCACGGCCCTCGAGCGCGGCGACCGGCTCTTCCGGCGCCATGGCGGCAAGGCCGTGTTCTTCGGCCGCTGGGTGAGCCTGCTGAGGATCTGGGCGGCCTGGATCGCCGGGGCGACCCACATGCCCTGGCCCCGCTTCCTGTTCTTCAACGCCGCCGGCGGCATCTGCTGGGCGATCTGCTTCGGCCTGCTCGGCTACTTCGGCGGCCGGGCCGCGGCCGAGCTGCTCGGCAAGGTCGGGGTCGGCGCGGCGCTGGCGCTGGCCGCCGCCGCGGCGATCGGCTACTCGGTCGTGCGGGTGCGCAGGTAGCGCAGCGCGGACTGCGCCGCGTTGTAGCCGTTCATGCCGTGCGCTCCCGCCCCCGGAGGCGTTGCGGCCGAGCAGATGAACACGCCCGGGATGCCGGTGCTGTACGGATCGAGGGCGAGCCGCGGCCGGATCAGGACCTGCACCGGTGTGTTGGCCCCGGTGATGATGTCGCCGCCGACGTAGTTCTCGTTGTGGGCCTCGAGCTCGGCCGGCGTGCGCACGGCCGTCGCCACGATCCGCTCGCGGAAGCCGGGAGCGAAGCGCTCGATCTGGTCGATCAGGGCCTGCTCGGCGTCGCCGTCGTAGCCGCTCGGCACGTGCGCGTAGGACCAGACCGGATGGACGTCCGCCGACGAGCGCTCGGGGTCGGCCAGGTACTGCTGTGCGACGAGCACGAACGGCCGCGCCGGCATGCGCCCGCAGTTCACGTCGCGTTCCGCGGCCGCCACCTCCTCGAACGACCCGCCGCAGTGCACCGTCCCCGCCCGGCGGCAGGCCTGGTTCGTCCAGGGCACGCCACCCTCGACGGCGAAGTCCACCTTGAACGCGCCCGGGCCGTGGCGGTAGCGGCGGTAGGCGCGGGCGACGCGCGCCGGGAGGCGGTCGCCGGCGAGGTCGGCCACGGCCCAGCCGAAGCGGTGGCAGGCGCAGATCAGAGCGGTGCCCACGGATGCGCTCATCGGCCGCCCGAAGGTGCTCAGCGCGTGGGCGGCTACGCCGCCGAAGAGCGCTCGTCCCTGGGGCGTCTT
>JBJMLJ010000384.1:0-10008 GCA_045805365.1 Thermoleophilaceae bacterium | reverse complement strand
GGCCGAGGAGGGCTCCCGCGCCGAGGCCGCCAGCGGCCGGCGCTGGGTGGTGGACCCGCTCGACGGGACCGTCAACTATCTGTACGGCATCCCCTCCTGGTGCGTCAGCGTGGCGCTGCAGGACGCCGAGGGCAGCGCCGTGGGGGTCGTGCACGACCCGCTCCGGGGAGAGACCTTCCGCGCCGCGCGCGGCGCGGGCTGCACCCTGAACGGCTCGGCGGTTCGGGTCCGGGAGCAAGCCGACCTCTCGCGCGCGCTCGTGGCCACCGGCTTCAGCTACGACCCGGACCGGCGGGCGATCCAGGCCGAGGTCGTGGGCCGGGTCCTGCCCCGGGTCCGGGACATCCGGCGGGCCGGCGCGGCCGCGCTCGACCTGTCGTGGCTGGCCGCAGGCCGCCTCGACGGCTACTGGGAGCGCGGCCTGAGCGCCTGGGACTGGGCCGCCGGGCGGCTGCTGGTCGAGGAGGCGGGCGGCGAGGTGGCGGAGCTGCCCGGCGAGCCCCACGGCCTCGTGGCGGCCAACCCCGGGCTGCTGCCGGCGCTCTTGGAGCTGGTGTCGGGCTAGCGGCGACGCGGCAGCGTCACGCGGGCGAAGAAGACGTCCTCGCTACCGAACCTGGCCCGCGGGCTCGCCTGGATGAAAGTCGTGACGAAGCCGCGCGGCAGCCCGGCGAGCCCCTCGTACACGCCCAGCGGCCTCCCCGTCCGGCTCGAGCTCCGGAGGTCGAACGGTCCACCGAGGTGCCGCCGGCGCCAGGGTCTGCCGCCAGTGCGCGAGTAGGCGAACCAGTAGTCGGTGGTGAGGGCGGCATCGCCAGGCCTGTCATGGCGGAAGTCGTACCAGGTGACCCCAACCGTTCCGTCGCCGGCGACGGCCACGGCGGGCTCGAGTGCCTGCGCGGACAGGCGGGCGACCGTTCGCGGGCGGCCCCAGCGCTTGCCGCCGTTCCTCGACGCCACAACCACGACACGGCCCGCGCGTGTCCCGGCGACCCGCGTGTAGGCGACGTAGGCCCGGCCGTGGCGTCCGGCTGCCGCCGCGAACAGGCAGCAGGCGGAGTAGCGCGGGCCGCCGCTCTCGGGGTCCAGGATGGCGTCGTGCGGGATGGTGGCGATCCGGACGGGACTCGACCAGGTCCGGCCGCCGTTCCTCGAGCGGGTGGCGAAGGCCTCGATTGGGGCCGTCACGGGCTCGACCGCCTCATCGCCGAAGACATCGAGCAGCGTGCCGTCCGACAGCCGCAAGAGGCGCGACTCGAGCACCAGCCGGCCGGCCGGCGGCGTGTGGATCACGACCGGCGCTGAGAACGTCTTGGCGCCGTCGGTCGTGCGCGAGAAGCGCGCATCGCCGCCGGTCATCTCGCTGCCGCTGAAGGTGAACCTGGACCAGGTGAGGTAGGCGCGACCGCGACGGCGCGGGTCGGCGACGACGGACGGAAGGTCGTCCGTCAGGCCGGCGCCGGGGTCAGCCGTGGCCGGAGCGCTCCAGCTCGCGCCGCCGTTGGCCGAGCGGTTGACCAGGAACCCGGGGGCCGACAACGGCAGCGAGGCGAAGTACGCCACCCCGCGCCGGCCGATCGACACCCAGGGATCTACCACTTGATCGGAAGCACCGCCGGTGCACTTGGAGATCCCGGGGATCGTCGCGATTCTCCACGACCTGCCGCCATTCCGGGTGGTGGCGGTGACGTTGCTCCTGTTGCCGTCCTGGGACCAGGTGGCGACGAGATGGCGGGGCCTACCCGGATCGGCGGCGATCATCGTGTCCGTCTCGTGGCGCTGCCCGTCGCAGCTCGCTGGCAGCGGCGTGTCGCGGGATATGACCTTCGGACCGTAGACGCGCAGCCCCCGGGCCATCGACGGGGAGGCGAGGACCAGTGCCAGGAGAATGCAGAGGGCGAAGAGACGGGACATACGCAGACCATCGACTACCCGGAGTCGGCGGTCAATCCCAGCGGGGCGATCTATTTGACCGTCAGCGTGCCCTTCATCCCGCCGGCCGCGTGGCCCGGGACGGTGCACAGGAACGTGTAGGTGCCGGGCTTGAGGGTCGCGGTGACCGTCGAGGTGCCGCCGTGGCCCACCACCTTGCCGACCTTCTTGATCCCGTTGCCCTCGACGGCGATGTCGTGCTGGATGTTCGACGGGTTCTTCATGATCAGCTGGAGCGGCCCGGCGGGGGCGGTCCCCTTGCCCGCCGAGAAGGCGAGGGCGCCGGTGGGGTCGGCATCGAGGCTGAGCTTGCCGCCCGAGGCCTTGGCCGTCTTGTTGGCGTTCTTGTTGCCGCCGGCCTGGGCGAGCTGGCCGGTGTCCTGGCCGGGTACGGCGGCCGACCGGCCGACGTAGGCCGCCACGTCATTCCGGTCCGCCCCGGTGACGAGGTTGCGCGGCATGATGCTGCTGCGCCGCACGTTGCCGATCTGGCCGTAGACGACGCCCTCGATCGTGTTGTCCGTCATCCCGTCGCGGCGGGCGGCGGCGAAGGCGTTGTCGAGGTTCGGGCCCTGCACGCCCTTCGTGTTCGCCCGCGCCAGGGTGTGGCAGGAGCCGCACTTCTGGACGAACAGCGCCTTGCCCGTGACGAGGTCGTCCTTGCCGGCGCGGCCGCAGCCGGCCGCCAGGACGAGCGCGACCAGGGCCGCGAAGACGGGGAGGCGGACTCTCACGGCTGCGGAACCTTATCCGTTGGTGCGGGCAGGTCGTCGAGGCGTCCGAGGGCCGCCGCGATCACCCCCTCGGCCACGCTCTCCCAGCCGAAACGCTCGGCCGCGCGCTCGGCCAGGGCAGCCGCGGCGCGCTCGCGGACACCGTCGTCGAGGCTCAGCCAGCGGGTCAGCTTGGCGGCGATCTCCTCGACCGATTCGGGACCTACGCGGAAGGACAGCAGCGGCCGCAGCTCCTCCTCCAGGACGGGCGCCAGGACTGCCGTGACCTCGGCCATGCCGCTGTGGCCGGCCGAGAGGGGCAGGGCCCCGCAGGCGGCGGCCTCGGCGGCGACCATCCCGAAGGCCTCGGGGAAGGTGCTCGGCATGACCTGCGCCTCGCAGGCGGGCAGGACCTCGGGGAGGTCGTCGTGCTCGAGCCGGCCGGTGAAGTGGACGCGCTCGACCGCCTCGGGCGCGGAGTCGACGTAGTCGTCCCCCGCCCGATCCAGGAAAGCCCGCAGGTAGCGGAGCTCGCCCGGCGGCCCGCCCTCGAGCTCCCTGCCGGCGGCGGCGATCGCACGCAGCTCGTCCATGTCCGCGGCCGCGAGCGCCCCGACCATCCGCTCGAGCGCGTCGCGATAGGTGCCGAAGCCCACCACCAGCAGGCGCGCGTCGGGCACCTTGGAGACCACGAGCGGCCAGGCCGCCAACAGGAGGTCGACGCCCTTCGAGACGATCAGCTTGCCCACGTAGCTGACGATGCGGTCCCGGCTCGGATCGAGCTTCCGCAGCGCCACCGCAGCCCCGCGCTCGCCGCCCCAGGCGGCCGCCTCCCCCGCCTCGATGCGGTCGGCAAGTCGCGCCAGGCCGGCGCGCGCCTCGTCGCGGGGCCGCGGTCGGAACGAGTGGACGTCGACCCCGGGCGGGCCGAGGCGGGTCCGGCCCGGCAGCTCGGGGTCGCCCGTGACCTCCCAGAGGCTCTCGGCGGTGTGGCGCGAGCCCACGAGGACCCCGGCCGCGCCGGCGAGCCCCTCGAGCGCGTAGGGCAGGAAGCGCTCGCGGTTCGGACGGACCGTGTACTCGAGCGCGCTGCCGTGGACCTTGATGGCGTAGGGCGCCCGGCCCTCGAGGCCGCGGGCGAGCACGGCCGGCCCCATGATCAGGTGGTTGGCGAGCGCCACGTCGGGCTCGACCTGCCGTGCCACCTCCCGGACAGCGTCGACGTTCGCCTCGAGGTAGTGGTCGAGCGCCGCGTCGTCGATCTCGCTGAAGGGAACGGCGTCGAAGCCCTCGTACTCGTCGGCGACATAGACGGGCAGCACGCGGCCGATGTCCGGGTTGTAGACCGTGCAGCGCTCGCCGTCGACGAAGTCGAGCCCGGCCGTGTCGCGCTCCTGGCACAGCAGGTGGACCTCGTGTCCCAGCCGCACGAGCGCCCGGCACAGGCTGGCGTTGTAGATGTTGCTGCCGGTCCCCCGGAGGAGATAGCCATGGAAGATCAGGACCTTCACGGCGGCTATTGTTCCCGCTTCGTGCCTGCCCGCCAGAAATACCGGCTGCGTGCCCGGTCGGATCGCGAGGTCATCCGCGAGATCGAGCCCGGCACGACGTATGTCGACAGCGAGACCGGTGAGGAGTTCGAGGTGGTCGGCAAGCTGCTGCCGCTCGCGCCCAACCCGAGCAACCTGCCCTACGCGGTCGAGAACCTCCGGCTGTGCGGGTGCTCCCTCGAGCAGCTTGTCCAGAAGGACCTGAACGACTGCCCGCACTGCGGACGCCGGCTCCCCGCCGTCGAACGCTGATCCCCCGCCCGCTCACCCTTTCCGTCGTCCTGCTGGCGGCGGCGGTCCCGTCCGGCTGCGGCGGCGACAGCGAGCCCGCCAAGAGCACGAAGGCGCCGGAGCTCACGGTCCCACGCACGAGCAGCGAGCCGACCGAGACGAGCACGGCCCCCGCGACGACGACCACGGCCCCGGCGACGAGCACGGCCCCCGCGACCACCACCACCTCCCAGCCGCCGCCCACTACGCCCAAGGGGCGCTTCGAGCACTTCTGCAACGAGAACCCGGGCGCCTGCGGCTAGCCGCCTAGACCGCCCTGAGGGCGGCCTCGAGCGTGGGGAAGATCGGCATCAGGCTCGCCAGCCCCGTTACCTGGAAGGGGCGCAGCACTCGTTCGTTGGGGCAGACAAGCGCGAGCCTGCCGCGGCGGGGGCCCAGCGCGCGGAGGGCGTTCAGGAGGACGCCCAGGCCGGTGGAGTCCATGAAGGTGACCGCGGACAGGTCGACCACAACGCCGGTCTTGCCCTCGTCCGCCAGCCCGAGCAGGCGGCGGCCGAGCCGCGGCGCGGTCAGGGCGTCGACCTCGCCCTCGGGCGAGATCACGTGCCTGCGCTCATCAATGGCTTCGTCGGACAGGCCGAAGACCACCGAGCCTCCCTCCTTCCCTGGGTCGAGGCCGGAACCTATCAATCCCCGCGGTGAACCGGCTGAGGGGTGCGCGGGCGCCGCACACGCGCGGGAAGCGGCTGCGGCACCGGCTGGGCCGGGCCGCGACGGCGTACGCGTGCCGGCGGCGGCTTGTGGTCGCGTACGCGACCGCCGCCGCGCCAGCGCCCGAGCGGTAGGCGCATCCCGTCGCCGCCGGGGCCGTCCTGCTCCGGACCCGGATCCGGGCCCTCTCCGCCGCCCCCGTCGTCGCCGCGGGAATCGTCGTCGTCGTCCCGCAGGCGGAAGAACCAGATCAGCCAGACGATCAGGAGCCCGACGTCGAAGACGCGGAACCCGACCATGAAGATCCAGCCCTCAGTGGTCACTACCGCGATGCTACCGCGACCGGCGAGCCCCCGAAAGGGCTCCGCCGCGCCTATTTAGTCTTGTCGGTCGGGCGCGGGTCCGGGACGTATGTGGCCGTGTAGAGCAGGCGCGCCTTGTGATAGGTGCAGCCGTAGTCCCGCCTGCTGCCGGGGTGCTGCTGGGCCGCCCGCTGGGTGGCGTTGCGGCAGTCGCCCTTCTTCCGCGACGAGCGCCACCAGTTGGTGGACGACAGGCCGCTGAAGGCGAAGGCCGGGACCCAGGAGGGGACGGTGATGGCCACGATGTAGCCCCGCTTGACCACGAGCGGCGCGTCCAGGGCGAAGCTGGGCGTGGAGCCCAGGTAGTGCGAGACGTCGTAGACCTTGGACTGCCGGATCAGCCGGTGGCTCAGCCGGGTCTTCTTGTTCTTGCTCTTGCGGAGGATCGACAGCCGGACGCTGGGCGGGCTCCCATAGAGGCCGTTGAAGAAGTCGACCTGCGTCGAGGTGACCTTGGCCAGCGTGATCGTGAAGGCGACGATCTTGCCGGCGTGCCGGATCAGGAACGGGTTCTTGATGCTCCCCGAGCGCCCCTGGTAGCCGCTGACCCGGCCGATCGCCTCGCAGGGATCGCTGGGGCAGTTGGACTTGGCCGGGGTCGTGGTGGCGCCAAGCTCGGTCACCTTGGCGGACGCCACCGGAGGCAGCGCAAGCAGGCCGAGGACGCACATGAGCAGGAAAAGCCGCTTCATGGTCCGGGATTGAACACGCACCCGAGGACGGAGTTGCGTATTCGGGCTACTTGTAGCGATAGGTGATGCGCCCCCGGTCGAGGTCATAGGGCGACAGCTCGATCTTCACGCGGTCCCCGGGCAGGATGCGGATGTAGTGGCGCCGCATCTTGCCCGAGATGTGGCCGAGGACCTCGTGATCGTTGTCGAGCTTGACCTTGAACATCGTGTTCGGGAGGGCCTCGACGATCTCGCCCTCCATCTCGATCTTCTCTTCCTTGGGCACGATGAAACAGGAGTGCGGTGCTCGCCCGATCAACGATCGGGCTCCGCTCCTCCTCGCCTAGATGAGGCGGACGTTCACCGCCTTCGGTCCCTTATCGCCGACCTCCTCCTCGTACTCCACCTTGGCGTTCTCGGCAAGGCTCTTGAAGCCCTGGCCGTCGATGCCCGAGTAGTGCACGAACAGGTCGCGATCGCCCTCGTCCGGCGTGATGAAGCCGTAGCCCTTCTCGTCGTTGAACCACTTGACGGTTCCGGTAGGCACGTAAGCCCCTTCCTGCGTGTGCCCGCTCGGTCCGTCCATGCGAATCCGACCACGGCACCTGCATTTGTTCCCGCGCCGCTCCTTCCGGCGCCCTTCCGGCGGGAACGCTACCAGTCAGCGCCCACGGAACGTGGCCTTGCCGGGACCGTCCTTCAAGAAGCTCTTCACAGCGCCATTGAGATCCTCGCTGGCGAACAGCGGAGCGCCGATCTCGGCCGTGCGCTCGTCCGCTCCCCGGACGCCGTGCTCGAGAAAGGCGCGCACGATCTGCTTCGTCGCGCCGTGGGCGAGCGTCGGCCCGTCGGCCAGATCCCGGGCGAACTTGAGCGCCTTGTCCTCGAGCTGGTCGTCCGGCAGCACGCGGTTTAGGACGTTCCACCGCTCCAGCTCCGCGGCGCCGTAGAGGCGGCCGCTCATCACCAGCTCGCGGGCCCGCGCGGGCCCCGCCCGTTCCGCCACGCGCTGCGTGCCGCCCATCAGCGGCGTCAGCCCGACCACGCGCTCGACCAGCCCGAACCTGGCCGACTCGGCGGCCCAGATCAGGTCACAGGCGAGCGAGAGCTCGAAGCCCGCGGTGAGGCAGAGGGCGTGTACACAAGCGAGCGTAGGGATCGGCAGGTCCTCGAGCCGGTGGGTCAGGGTCATCAGCTGAGCCGTGAACTCGCGCGACTGGTCGGGTGTCAGCCCGTCGAAGACGTGCACGTCGGCGCCGCCGGTGAAGACGCTGCCCTCCGCCCTGATCAGGAGGGCGCGGACACTCGACTCCTCGGCCTCGCCCACGGCCTCGAAGACCGCCTGCGTCAGCTCGCGGCCGAACAGGTTGAGCGGCGGCTCGTCGATCACGACGATGCCCAGGTCGCCGTCGCGCTCGAACCTGGTCAACGCAGCTCGCCCGCCACGGCGGCGAGCTCGTCCTTGTCGGCCTCCTGCGGGCGCGTCGGCAATTGCAGCGGGTCGTCCTCGTAGCGCGGGATCACGTGGATGTGGAAGTGGAAGACCGTTTGCCAGGCCGCCGGGCCGCAGGCGTTGAGGAGGTTCACGCCGTCGGCGTCGAGCCGCTCGGTCATCCGGGCGGCGAGCCGTTTGGCGGCTGAGGCCGTGTGGGCCAGGTCCTCATCCGCGATCTCGAGCAGGTCCTTCGAGTGGTTCCGCGGAATCACGAGCGCGTGGCCCCGGGTCCAGGGGTTGATGTCCATGAAGGCGAGCGTGTGCTCGTCCTCCTGGACCACCTCGGCCGGCATCTCCCCGGCCACGATCTTGCAGAAGATGCAGTCGTCCGCCACGGGGGCGGGAGCCTACAGCCAGCCCGCCTTGCGGAACCTCCAGTAGAGCGTGGAGCAGATCGAGACCATCAGGGTCAGCGCCAGCGGGTAGCCGATCGGCCAGCCGAGCTCGGGCATGTGCTTGAAGTTCATGCCGTAGATGCCGGCGATCATCGTCGGCACCGCGGCGATCGCCACCCAGGCCGAGATCTTGCGCATGTCCTCGTTCTGGCGGACGCTCACCTGGGTCAGATTGGCCTCGAGCACGCTGGTAAGCAGGTCGCGCATCCCCTCCAGCGTCTCGTGCACGCGCAGGACGTGGTCGTTCACGTCGCGGAAGTAGGCGACGACGTCCGGGTGGACCTGCGCGTACTTGCCCGCCGCGAGCCGCTCGAGCGGATCGATCAGGGGCGCGGTCGCGCGGACGAACTCGAGCACCTCGCGCTTCAGGTGGTAGATCCGCTCGGCCGGGTTCCCGCTGTCCGGCCCGGGCGAGAAGACCTGCTCCTCGATCTGGTCGACGTCGACCTCGAGGCCGCTCAGCGCCGGCCCGTAGTCGTCGACGACCTTGTCCATGATCGCGTGCAGGGCCGCGCCCGGCCCCCGCGCCAGGTAGTCGGGGTCCTCCTCGAGCCGGAGCCGGACGTCGTGGAGGTCGCTTCCCTCTCCGTGGCGCACGGTGATCAGGGAGTCGCCGCCCAGGAAGATCAGGATCTCGCCGAACTGCACGACCTCGGTCGGGTCGATGTAGCGCGCGGTCTTGAGGACCACGAAGAGCATGTCGTCGTAGACCTCGAGCTTCGGCCGCTGGTGGGCCTTGATCGCATCCTCGACCGCCAGCTCGTGGAGGGCGAACTCGCGCCGGATCGAGTCGAACTCCTCCTCCGTCGGCTCGTACAGGCCGATCCACGTCCAGGCGCCCTGCTCGCGGCACGCCTCGTACGCATCGTGGAGCTTCATCGCTCCGTCGCGCCGCCGGCCCTCCTCGTAGACGGCGCAGTCGACGATCATCGCGTCACGGATTGTGGCGCAGTTTCCTCGCCAGCTCGACCGCCTGGTCGGGCGTTTGCGCCTCGCCGGTGAAGGCCGCCCGCCGCAGCTGCTCGAGGAGCCTGCCCAGCTTCGGTCCCGGCTCGATTCCGAGAGCGCGCGCCAGCTCGTCGCCGCGGATCGGCGGCCTGGGTCCTCCCGAGGCGCGCCAGTCCAGCGCCTCCGTCATCAGCTCCTTCGCCAGGTCGAGGTGGCGCTCGATCGCCTGCTCGGCGTTCCTGCCTCGCGTGGCGAGCCGGTCGGCGCACGAGAGCAGCGTGACCTCGACCTCGACGGGCTCGGTCAGGTCCAGGTAGGCGAAGACCGTCTCCCGCGAGAGCGGCCGCTGGTGGACCAGGAAGCCGAGCACGAGGTGATGCTTCGTCAGCCCGCCCACGAAGCGGGCGAAGCGCTCGCTCGTCCGCAGCCGGCGGCAGAGGACATGCACCATCTCCTCGCCCACCGTGTCGTGGCCGACGAATGTGACCCGGCCGTCCGGGCGTGTCCCCCGGGTGGCCGGCTTGCCGATGTCGTGCAGGAGGGCCCCGAAGCGGATCGCCTCCAGGCGGCTGAGCTCCTCGCCCAGCGGCTCGTCGAGCGCGGCGCGAAGGCGCGGCTCGAACTCCTCCAGCCGGCCCTCCAGCGCCACCTGGTGGCCCACAACCTCGAGCGTGTGGTCGTACACGTCCAGGTGGTGGAAGTGGCTCTGCTCGAGGCCGTGGAGCGCGGTCACCTCGGGCAGCACCGCCTCCAGCACGCCGAGCCGGTCCGCCAGGCCGAGGCCGTCGAGGATCCGCGGCGCCAGCATGAGCCGCCGCAGCTCGGCGAACTGGCGCTCGGGCGAGGCATCCGCAACCCGGGGCGCGGCCTCGCGGGTCAGGCGCTCCGTCTCGGAGTCCGGCGCGAAGTCCAGCTCGGCGGCCAGCCGGGCGAGCCGAAGCGGCCGCAGCGGATCGTCACGATAGGCGCCGGCGCCGAGCACGCGCAGGACGCGCTCCTC
>JBJMLJ010000383.1:0-1506 GCA_045805365.1 Thermoleophilaceae bacterium | reverse complement strand
GTGTGGGCCGACAGGTCGACCTCGAGCTCGCCGATCTCCACCTTGGGCGAGGCGGCGCTGTCGGCGCTGCGCCGCAGTAGCGCCCGGAGGCGCGCGGTCAGCTCCTCGCTGCCGAACGGCTTGGTGATGTAGTCGTCGGCTCCGGCGTCGAGCGCGCGCACCTTCTCGCGCTCGTCCCCGACCGCGGAGACGACCAGGATCGGCAGCGTGCTCCAACGGCGGATCTCCTCGCAGACCTCGACGCCGCTCCCGTCGGGCAGGACGAGGTCGAGAACCAGCACGTCGGGCGGCCTCACGGAGACCGCGTCGAGCGCCTCCGCCTTGGTCGCGGCCGTCTCGACCGAGTAGCCCGCGTTTCGGAGGATCACCTTGAGTCCGCGGAGGATCTGGAGCTCGTCGTCGACGACCAGCACCCGGGCGCCGTCGGAGCTCATGTGGGCGCGGGCGAGGCAACCTCGGCCTGCCGGAACGTCACGGCGAAGGCCGTCCCCTCGCCCTTGCGGCTCTGAAGCGTGATGCGGCCGCCGTTGGCCTCGACGAAGCCGCGCGAGATCGCGAGCCCGAGCCCGGAGCCGGACTGCCCGCCGCGGCCGCGGAAGAAGGGCTCGAAGACGTCGCGGCGGGCGCTCGACGGGATGCCGGGTCCGCGATCGCTGACCCGGATCGTGACCCCGGCGGGCGACGAGCCGCCGCTCACCGTGACCGCGACGTCCGCGGGCGAGAACTTGATCGCGTTGTCGAGCAGGTTGGAGAAGACTCGCTCGACCTGCACGGTGTCCACCCGGACCAGGGGGAGCTCATCCGGGAGCCGGATCTCGATCGGATGGTCGCCGTGCATGGCCGCCACCTGCTCCGCCGCCCGGGCGACGACGTCCTTGAGGTCGCACCAGTCCGGCCGCGGCGCCACCGCCCCCGCCTCGATCCGCGACAGGTCCAGGAGGTCGTCCACCAGGCGCGCCAGGCGGCCGGACTCGCTGTCGATCACGGACAGGAGCTCGCGGCGGTCCTCGTTCGAGAGGTTGTCCGTCTGGAGCGCGCTGCCCGCGGTGATGATCGCCGTGAGAGGCGAGCGCAGATCGTGCGATACGGCGTGGAGCACGGCGGTCTTGGCGACCTCCGCCCGGCGGACGGCCTCGGCCTCGGCGGTCTGCTCGGTCAGGCGGCGACGCTCGAAGCCCACGTCGAGCAGCCGAGCCAGCGGTTCCGCGATCCGCTCGACGACCTGGCGGTCGGCGCCGCCTCTCGAGTAGAGCCACGCGGGCCGGGCTCGCATCGGGAGCCGAAGCGGGCGCTCGTCGTCGGCGGGCTTCGGCGATCCGGCGAGGTCCAGCCGCAGGTGCCCGCCGACCACGGGGCCGAGGCTCCTCGCGATCGTGTCCAGCTCGCTCTCGACATCGCCGCTGACGAGCATCAGGGAGGCGGCATCCGCCAGAACCTGGGCCTCGCGCTCGCGGGCATCCGCGATCGCGGCCCGCTCCTCCGACTCGGCGGCTCGCTGGCGGGAGC
>JBJMLJ010000382.1:0-5737 GCA_045805365.1 Thermoleophilaceae bacterium | reverse complement strand
GCGCTCTTGCTCGTGGCCGGCGGACGGCGGTGGCGGCGGCCACCGCGCTGGTCGTCGCGCTCGCGGTCGCGGGCTGTGGCTCGTCTGGCGGCGGCGGTGGCGACTCGATCAAGGTGGTCGCGACGACGACCCAGTTGGGCGATATCGCACGAGTCGTCGGCGGCGGTGATGCCGACGTGACCCAGATCCTCAAGCCGAACACCGACCCGCACGAGTACGAGCCGCGCCCGAGGGACGTTCAGGACACGGCGGGGGCCAAGCTCGTCCTGGTCAGCGGCGACAACCTCGACAAGTGGATGAGCAAGGTGGTCTCGGAGGCCGGCGGTCACCCGACCACGGTGGACGTCGGCGCTTCCGTGCCGGTGAAGCTCCCCGGGGTGTCGAGCGGTCCGGAGGCCTCGAGGTACGACGCGCACTGGTGGCACGACCCGGTGAACGCGGAGGCGGCGGCAATCACGATCCGGGACGCGCTCGCGAAGGCGAATCCGGCGGCGAAGGCGGCCTACGAGCGCAACGCGAGCGCCTACGTGAAGCGGATCAGGAGCCTCGACTCCGGGATTCGAGCGTGCTTCGCGGCCGTACCAGCGTCCGAGCGCAAGCTCGTGACCGATCACGATGCCTTCAACTACTTCGCGAGGCGCTACCGCATCCGGGTGATCGGCGCGGTCATTCCCTCCCAGACGACCCAGGCACAGGCCTCGGCCGGCGAGGTCGCCAAGCTGACCTCCCTGATCCGCAGGGAGAACGTCAGGGCGGTCTTCCCGGAGAGCTCGATCAATCCCAAGCTCGCCAAGGCGATCGCGCGCGACACCGGCGCATCGTCCAACCACACGCTCTACGGCGACACCCTCGGGCCGGAGGGATCGAAGGGCTCGACCTACCTCGCCATGGAAGGGGCCAACGCCGACGAGATGGTGCGTGGCTTCACCGGAGGCAGACGCGGATGCACGCTTCCCCGCTCGTAAGCGCGGCGGACCTCGCCGCCGGATATGGGGGGAGGCCGGTCCTGACCGGGGTCTCGTTCTCCCTTCACCCGGGAGAGCGAGCCGCTGTGCTCGGCCCGAACGGCGGCGGCAAGACGACCCTCTTCCGCTGCATCCTCGGCGAGCTGAGGCCGGTAGCCGGCGCGCTCGAGGCGCCCGAGCGCTGCGGCGTAGTCCCGCAGACGGAGCGGTCGCGCCTGGACTTCCCGGTCAGCGCCCTCCAGGTGGCGCTGATGGGCAGCGTGTCCACGCTGCCCTGGTGGCGGCGCCCCGGCCGGGTCGAGCGCGACCGTGCCCGTGAGGCCCTCGGCACCGTGGGGCTGGGCGGCCTCGCCGACGCGACCTTCGGCGAGCTGTCCGGCGGCCAGCGTCAGCGCGTGCTGGTTGCCCGCGCGCTGGTCCAGGATGCCCGAGTCGTCCTCCTCGACGAGCCCTTCAGCGGCCTTGACACCTCCAGCGCGGAACGGCTCGAAGCGCTGCTCGCCGGGCTCGCGCGCGAGGGGCGGGCGACCCTGGTCGCCACCCATGACGTGGAGCAGGCGCGGCGCTGGGATCGAGTCCTCTGCCTCAACCGCCGGCAGGTGGCCTTCGGACCGCCGGACGAGGTCCTGACCCGCGAGGTACTCGAGGCGACCTATGGGGGCGCGATCGTCGAGCTCCCCGGCGATGGCGGCCGTGGGGTCCTGCCGCCGCACCATCACCACCCGGCGGCGTGAGCGGCGTCTGGCACAGCCTCGCGGACCCCTGGACCCTGTCGATCATGCGTCACGCCTTCGCCGAGGTGGTGCTGCTCGGCGTCACCGGCGGGGCACTCGGCTGCTGGATCGTCTTCTACAACCTGTCCTACAGCGCGGAGTCGCTCGCCCATTCCCTGCTGCCGGGACTGGTGGTCGCGGCTCTGCTCGGGCTCCCGCTGCTGATCGGCGGCGCCGCGGGAGTTCTCGTGGCGGCAGCGGCCGTCGCGGTGGCGGGGCGGACGCCCGAGATCGGGCGCGACAACGCCGTCGCGGTGGTGGTGACCGCGCTGTTCGGGCTCGGCGTGCTGCTGGCGCTCTCGCCCGAGACGCCTCCGGGGCTTCAGGGGCTGCTGTTCGGCGACGTCCTCGGCGTGTCGAACACAGACCTTGCGCTGGCGGGCGCGCTCGCGCTGGTGGCGCTCACCTCGCTGCGGCTGCTGCACGGCCGCCTTCTGATCGTCGGCTTCGATCGGCTCAACGCCCGCGGGCTGGGGGTCTCGCCGCTCACGGTCGATCTCGCCCTGCTGGCCCTGCTCGCCATCGCGCTGCTCGTGGCCGTGCAGGGGCTGGGGAACCTGCTGGTGGTGGCGGTGCTGGTCGCGCCCGCGGCGGCCGCCCGGCTCGTTGCACGCCGCATGGCCTCGATGATGGCCGTCGCGGCCGCGATAGCGATCGCCGCCGGTATCGGCGGTCTGTACCTGTCCTACTACGCGAACACGGCCGCGGGCGCCTCGATCGCGGCGGTCCTGGTGGCGGCCTACGCGGTAGCCGCGATCAGCGCCGCGAGCTTCCCGCGCATTCGGGGCACTCGCCGCGCAGCGTCACGTCGTGCCCGTCTATCGCGAAGTCGACCCGGCGCGCGAGCCGGCTGATCACCCGCTCGAGCGCGTCGTCCTCGAAGGCGACGACCTCGCCACAGCGCTCGCAGACGATGTGATGGTGGTGCTCGCCGCTCGGCAGCGCCGGCTCGTAGCGGGCGGCGTTCTCGCCGACGTCGAAGCGCTGGACGAGCCCCTCCTGCTCCAGCAGCTCGAGCGCCCGGTAGATGCTGGCCACGCCGACGCGGTCGCCGCGGCGCTCGAGCCGGTCGTTCAGCTCGCGGGCGGTGACCCCGCAGCCGACCTCCGCGAGGGCGCCCACGACCGCGGCGCGAGGGGCGCTCGAGCGGTAGCCGGCGCGCTCGAGGCTGGCGAGTGCGTGTTCGCTCCAGCTCACACGGCAAGGATAGGCTTCGCTGCCGTGGCCGAGGTCTACCGAACGCCCGACGAGCGCTTCGAGGAACTGCCCGGCTACGACTTCGCTCCCAACTGGTTCGACGCCGACGGGCTGCGGCTCCACTACCTCGACGAGGGCGGCGGCGACCCCGTCGTCTGCTTCCATGGCGAGCCGACCTGGGCCTTCCTCTACCGGAAGATGGTGCCGGTCCTGAGCGACGGCGGCCATCGGGTGGTCTGCCCCGACTACGCCGGCTTCGGCCGCTCCGACAAGCCCACCGATCGCCGCTGGTACAGCTACGACCGCCACGTCGAGCTGGTCTCCGCGCTGCTCGGCTCGCTCGACCTCCGGGACACGACCGTGGTCGTGCAGGACTGGGGCGGGCCGATCGGGCTGCGCTGGGCGGTGGAGAACGCGGACCGCGTCGCGCGGCTCGTGATCCTGAACACCGGGCTGTTCACCGGGCGGGTGTCCAAGGGGTTCATGGCCTGGCGCGACTTCGCCGAGCGCAACCCCGACCTGCCGGTCGGCTTCGTGATCCAGGGGGCCACCACGAGCGACCTCCCCGACGAGGTGGTCGCGGGCTACGAGGCCCCGTTCCCGAACGCCGAGTCGAAGGCGGGCGCGGCGCAGTTCCCGCTGCTCGTCCCGACCTCCGACGAGGACCCCGGCGCGACCGAGATGCGCGCGGTAATGGACGAGCTCTCCCGCTGGGACAAGCCGGCACTGGTCGCGTTCTCCGACTCCGACCCCGTCTTCCCCTACCCGCGCGCAGGAGAGGCCTTCACGAACCTGATCCCCGGAGCGAACGGCCAGGTCAAGATCGAAGGAGCGGCCCACTTCCTCCAAGAGGACAGGGGCGAACAGATCGCCGACGAGATCCTGCAGCTCCTAGCTCCCAACCCCTAGCCCCTGAAAAGACGACCGCCCAGCCGAAGCCGGGCGGTCATCTGCGCTGGTTGGCCCGCGAGCGGCGGCCGGTCTGCAGGGGGGCTTGGCTGACCGGGCGTCGCAGGCCGGGTTGGGGCCAGCTTCCTAGGCGGCCGGAACCTCCTCATCCTCGCTCACCCGCTGAGCGCCCTCGCGGGCGGCCTCGGCCTGGGCGAGCTGGCGGTTGACGTGGTCCCAGTCGAGATTTCTGAACAGCGCCTCGACGTACTGCTTCCGCCCGTCCGGCGTCGCGCCGAAGTCCCGCGTATAGGCGTGCTCGTACACGTCGATCGCGAGGACGGGGCACATGTTGTAGACGGCCCAGAGGTTCTGGGTGTCCATGATGTAGTTGAAGAGCGAGCCGTCGTTCAGGTCGTATCCGACCATCACCCAGCCGCGTGCCGCGCTGGCGGCCTTCTTCACCGCGTCGAACCACTTGTCGACGCCGTTGAACTCCTCGTCGACGAGCTCGGCGAAGCGGCCTTCCGGCTCGCCGCCGTCACCGCCGAGGTGACCGAAGTAGAGGTCGTGGTTCTTGAACCCGAGCAGCGCGAACGTGTAGTCGACGGACACGGCCCGGAGCGGGGAGTAGACCTGATTCCCCTCGATCTCCGAGTAGTCGAACTCGTTCAGGATTTTCCGGCACTCGTTCACCTTCTTGGCGTAGCCCTCGTAGAGCTTGAAGTGGTCCTCCATCGTCTCGGTGGAGATACCGTCGAGCTCCTTATCGAAGGCCGGCCAGCGGCGCGGCTTAAGTTCGTCCCAAGGCATGGGAACGCCTCCCCTTTCTAGGTCGTAGTCTCACCTGGATCGGGGTTCCCGAAACCCTGAGGGGGAAACTCAGTCGCCGTAGCGCTCGGCGACCTTCGCCCAGTTCACCGTGTTCCACCAGGCGTCGAGGTAGTCCGGGCGCCGGTTCTGGTACTTCAGGTAGTAGGCGTGCTCCCACACGTCGACGCCCAGGAGCGGCGTCTTGCCGTCGGTGAGCGGGTTGTCCTGGTTGGCCGTCGAGACGACAGCCAGACCGGTGTCGTCCTGCACGAGCCACGCCCAGCCGGAGCCGAACTGGTTCACGCCGGCGTCCTTCACCTTTGCCTTGAAGTCGTCGAAGGAGCCGAACTCGTTCTCGATCGCCTCCGCGAGCTGGCCCTCGGGCTCGCCGCCGCCGTCCGGCGACATCGACTCCCAGAAGAGCGTGTGGTTGAGGTGGCCGCCGCCGTTGTTGCGGACGGCCGTCCGCTTGTCCTCGGGGATGTCCGACAGGTTGGCGATCACGCCGTCGATCGAGCGCTCGGCGAACTCGGTGCCCTCGAGCGCGGCGTTGACCTTGTCCACGTAGGCCTGGTGGTGCTTGTCGTGGTGGATCTGCATGGTCTGCGCGTCGATATGGGGCTCGAGCGCGTCTTCGGAGTAGGGGAGAGGCGGGACCTCGTAGGGCATTCAGGGCTCCTTTTTCGCGGGTTCCGGCGCGCTCCGAACTCTAATCGAGGCCGGGCGTGCTCCGGAGGCTGTCCAGGCAGGCGCCGTCGCGCTCGGGCGGGGACGCGAGGCTGCCGAAGACGGTCGCTGGGGATGACTCCGGCGGCGCCGGAGGGCACTGCTCCAAGTCTGACTAGCCCGTCCGGGGGATATCACCATCCCCCTGGACGGGTATACGAGTGCGCAAATCCCGTATCTGAGGCAGGATGCGGGCGGAGCGCGTGACGATCTCTGAGCCCTCACCCCGGCGGGCCCAGGGGCGGACGCCCAGCCCCGGCGGCGTGCTTCTACGCCGCCGCAGTGAGGACTGGGGCGGGGTTCCCCGGGACGACTCCGAGGATCCGGTCTTCGCCGCCCAGCGCGTTGCCCTGGCCACCGCCTCGGCGATCCTCG
>JBJMLJ010000381.1:0-2110 GCA_045805365.1 Thermoleophilaceae bacterium | reverse complement strand
GCGGGTCCTCGTGCATGTCCCGGCCGATCCCGTGGCCCACCAGCGAGCGGATGACCGAGAAGTCGTCGGCCTCGACGCGCTTCTGGACCGCGTGCGAGACGTCGCCCAGGCGGTTCCCCACCCGGCATTGCTCCACCGCGTCGAAGAGCGCCGCCTTCGTCGTGGCCAGGAGGCGCCTCGCGACCGGGGTGACCTTGCCGATCGGCAGCGTGACGGCGGCGTCGGCGACCCAGCCGTCCAGCTCGACGCCAATGTCGATCGAGATGATGTCGCCGCGCTCGAGCCGGTAGGAACCCGGAATCCCGTGGACGACCATCGAGTTGGGCGAGGCGCAGATCGAGCCCGGGAAGCCGCGGTAGCCCTTGAACACCGGCCAGGCGTCCTGCGAGCGGATGAACCTCTCGGCGGCTTCGTCGAGCTCGGCGGTGGTGACCCCCGGGCGCGCCTTGCTCCTGAGCAGCTGATGGCAGCGGGCGAGGATGCGCCCGGCCGCGGCGATCTTCCCTATCTCCTCGGGGGTCTTCTGAATGATCAAAGCTCGGCTTCCAGCCTAAGGGTGGCGAGGGTGGCGCGGATATGAGCGTGCACCTCGTCGGGTGAGCGGCCGCCGTCGAAGCGGCGCAGCAGCCCCTTGTCCTCGTACCAGGAAATCACAGGCTCGGTCTGCTCGTGGTAGACGTCGAGCCGCTTCTTGACCGTCTCGGGCTTGTCGTCGTCCCGCTGGATCAGCCGCGAGCCGTCCTGGTCGCACACCCCCTCGTTCTTCGGCGGGTCGAACTCGACGTGGTAGACGTGCTGGTTCTTGACGCAGATGCGGCGCCCGGAGAGGCGGCGGATGACCTCCTCGTCCGAAGCGTCGATCAGCAGGCCGGCCGTCAGCGAGCGGCCGCGCTTCTCGAGCGCCTCTTCGAGGGTCTCCGCCTGGGGGACGGTGCGCGGGAAGCCGTCGAGCAGGAAGCCGTCCGCGGCCTCGTCGGTGTCGAGCCGCTCCATGATCACCCGGCAGATGAGGTCATCGGGAACGAGGTCGCCGCGGTCCATGTAGTCCTTGGCCTCCTTGCCGAGGTCGGTCTCCTCCTTCACGGCGGCGCGCAGGATGTCGCCGGTGGCGTAGTAGGGCAGATCGAAGTCGTCGATCAGCCGCTCCGCCTGGGTGCCCTTCCCGGCACCGGGGGGTCCCATGAGGATCAGGTTCAGCGGACTCACTGAGGCGGTCAGGCTATCGCGGTCGGACAGAATCCCCCGGGATGAGGCTCGTCAGGCGCTTGCTCGGGGATCGCGACGCGAGGCTGGTGCTCGCCCTCGTGGTCCTGGCCGCGGCCCTACGCTTCGGCACGCTGGACGCCAAGGGCTACTGGCAGGACGAAGCCCAGACGGCGCTTCTGCTCAGGCATGGGTTCCTCGACATGCTGGGCAGGCTGCCGGATCTGCGCGGCGCCCCGCCCCTCTACTACCTCGTGGCACGCGGCTGGAGCGCGCTCTTCGGTACCGGTGAGGTGGGCTTGCGCTCGTTCTCCGCCCTCCTCGGCGTCGCGGCGGTCCCGGTTGCCTACCTCAGCGGCCGAGAGCTGATCTCGGGGCGGGCCGGCCTGCTCGCGGCTACCCTCGTGGCCACCAACCCGCTGCTCGTCTGGTACGGCCAGGAGGCGCGGGCCTACGCGATGCTGGTGGTGCTGGCGGGGCTCGCCTTCCTCTTCTTCGCCCGAGCGCTCGGCGACGGGAATCGGCGCGACCTCTGGCTGTGGGCGATCAGCTCTGTCCTCGCGACCGCCACCAACTACTTCGCGCTCTTTCCCTTCCTGGCCGAGGCCGCCTGGCTCCTGCGGGCCGGCCGGCTGCCCGTTCCCAAGCGAGCCGTCAGGACGCCGCTGGCGGTGGCCGGCGTGCTGATCGTGTCCCTCGCCCTGCTCGAGGGAACTCTCGCTTCGCGGGGCGCCTGGATTCAGGGGGTCAGCCTCTTCTCGCGGATCGTGGAGATTCCGGGAATCCTGCTCGTGGGATTCGAGACGCCGGCGCCGTATGTCGTCGCCGGGCTCGCGGGGGTGCTGGCGGCGGTCGGCCTCTGGCTCGTCGTGGCCCGCGGCAGCGCCAGGGAGAGGCGCGGCGCATC